>JAEZBA010000039.1 GCA_023430245.1 Pseudomonadota bacterium | reverse complement strand
CGCGCGCAGCCCCTCCATCAGGGCGTCGAGCTTTGCCGCATCGAAGCCCGCGATCACCTTGTCGAGCCCGTCGATGTCGTCCGGCCGCAGCACGATCATCGACAGACCGTCCTGCGCATAAGGCAGCCGGATTGCCTGGAAGCCGTCGCCTTTTTCGATTGCAAAGGCCGCGCTCTGCAGCATGGTCGGCGCCTCGACCTTTTCGGTCGAGGTCAGGTTGAATTCGCGGTCACGCGTCGCGTTTTTCGCAAAAGCATGCGCCCAAGGCGCGTTGAAATAGACCGCGTTCAGCAGCACATGGGAATCGTTCGGGCTGAGCTTGTCGAGGATGGTCGGGATCTTGCCCGCGGTCTTGTCCTTCACCCAGTCATTGACAGTGGAGAGGTCGGCACCCGGAAAAATCTCGGCGCCGAACTTTGTCCGGATCGCCTCGCGAAAACTGTCCGCGACGGTCGCCGATGGATTGACCAGCATCAGGGCATTGGCGATCCGCAGCGTGGCCTTCGGGTCCCTGGCATCCGTGACGCAAAGGGCGCCGTCACGATTGGCATCATGCGGGCATGGCTGATCTTCGCCTTTCGGGGCGGGTGCCTGGCACAGCCGCGCATTGAGCGTAAAGCCGTCCGGGCACGGCGGCGCGCCGGTCGCCAGCAAGGCCGCAAGCGCGTTCGCATTGGCATCGCCGATGGACGCGCCCGGAAGCGTATGCCGCAGCACCTGGCGCATCTCCGCCTCGGTCTCGCCGCGCGCACCCGCGAGCACCATTGCCATAGCGGTGCCGATCGACAGCGGGGACATCACGACATTCCCCGGCGCCGCCGCGAGCGCCCGAAACAGGTCCTGCCCCGACCGGTTATAGGCTTCGGTGAGCGCGCGGACGTCACCTTGCGCCGCAGCCGGCGCAGCCGTCAGGGCAAGCGCGAGTGCCGGCAAAACCCCGATCCAGCCTGTCAAATGCCTGCCAGTCATCGCATCCTCCGCCCGGTCCGAGGCTTGAGCCCCGAGCCGCGATCATTGTGGCCGAACCGGCCGAGCCGCGAAACCCTCGCGCCCTGTGCGAAACCGCACACCGCCATCTCATCAGTGACGCGAAAACGCGCTGTGGTTCATGACGGAATCGGGGCAGAAAGACGGGTGACGTAGCCAAGACGGGCGGCTATACAGGCGCGCCCGTCCGCCCCTGAGCCGAAAACCCGCGCAACCATGCCGATCACGCTGCTCGACATCATATTACTGTCCGTGATGCTGATCTCCGGCCTGCTCGCCATGATTCGCGGCTTCATGCGCGAAATCCTGTCGATCGCGGCGTGGATCGCGGCCGCCGGGGCAACGCTTTATTTCTACAAGCGGCTGATGCCGTTCGCGGAAAGCTATTTCAACAACCAGTATGTCGCTGCCGGCGTCGTCATCGGTGGCTTGTTTCTGGGCACGCTCCTGATCGTGTCGATCATCACTGTCCGGATTTCGGACATGATCCTCGACAGCCGAATCGGGGCACTCGACCGGACCCTCGGTTTCCTGTTCGGGCTGGCCCGTGGACTGGTGATCGTGGTCGTGGCCTACCTGTTTTTCGACTGGCTGGTCCCGCAAAAGTCGCAGCCGACCTGGGTGACCGATGCGAAATCGCGGGTCATGCTGGCCGGTACCGGGGATTGGCTTAAGTCGATGTTGCCGGATGACCCCGAAAGCACCATCTTGAAGAGGCTGAAGCGTCCCAAGGATGGCGAAGGCGAGGAACCGGCACCCGGACAGCGGTCCGATACGACCATTCCTGGGCCGTCCCGGAATTCCGGGGAAGGCTATGCCCGTTCCGACCGTACGGATATGCGTCAGCTGATCGAAACGAGGGTCGCGCCCGCGCGTTAGCGGGAGATGAAGGGTTTGGACCGCGCGATGACAGTCTCTACGGATACCGGCCCTGCCCCAGAGCGCTCCCTGGACCTAGACATGAATGCCGACCGCCTGCGCGAGGAGTGCGGCGTATTCGGAATTTTCGGCCATCCCGATGCCGCCGCCATCACCGCGCTGGGACTGCATGCACTCCAGCATCGCGGCCAGGAGGCCGCCGGCATCGTGTCCTTCGATGGCCACCGGTTTCATTCGGAGCGGCGGCTCGGCCTCGTAGGCGACCATTTCTCGAAGCGGGACGTGATCGACCGCCTGCCCGGCATGTCCGCGGTCGGCCACGTGCGCTATTCGACCACCGGTGAGACGCTGCTGCGAAACGTGCAGCCGCTTTTCGCCGAACTCGATCCGTTTGGCCTCGCCATCGGCCACAATGGCAACCTGACCAACGGACTGACGCTGCGCCGCGAACTCGTTCACGAGGGCGCGATCATGCAGTCGACCACCGACACCGAGGTGATCCTTCATCTGGTGGCGCGCTCGCGCAAGGCGCGCTTCGTCGACCGCTTCATCGACGGCCTGCGCGCGCTGGAAGGCGCCTATTCCTTCGTCGGCCTCACCAACAAGAAGCTGGTTGGCGCCCGTGATCCGCTCGGCATCCGGCCTCTGGCGCTTGGCACCCTCGATGGCTGCCCGATCCTGACCTCGGAGACGGTCGCGCTCGATATCATCGGCGCCAAGTATGTCCGCGACATCGAGAATGGCGAAGTCATCGTGTTCGACGAGAAGGGTGCGCATTCGCACAAGCCATTCCCGCCGACGGCGCCGCGTCCCTGCATCTTCGAGTATATTTATTTCTCGCGTCCGGACTCCTTCATTGGCGGCCGTTCCGTCTATGAGGTGCGCAAGACCATGGGCGGCGAGCTGGCGCGCGAGGCGCCCGCCGATGCCGATGTGATCGTGCCGGTGCCGGATTCCGGCGTCCCCGCCGCGCTGGGCTATTCGCAGCAATCCGGCATCCCGTTCGATCTCGGCATCATCCGCAACCATTACGTCGGGCGCACCTTCATCGAGCCGACCCAGCAGATCCGGGCGCTCGGCGTGCGTCTGAAGCACAATGCGAACCGTGCGATCGTGGCCGGCAAGCGCATCGTGCTGGTCGACGATTCCATCGTGCGCGGCACCACCTCGACCAAGATCGTACAGATGATGCGGGACGCCGGCGCCACCGAAGTGCATTTCCGCATCGCCTCGCCACCGATCACGCATCCGGATTATTACGGCATTGATACGCCGGATCGCGACAAGCTGCTCGCCGCGACCCACACGCTGGAAGAGATGCGTCAGTTCATCGGCGCGGACTCGCTCGCCTTCCTCTCGGTCGAAGGCATCTATCGCTCGATGGGCTACGAGCGGCGTGATCCGGACCGGCCGCAATTCACGGACCATTGCTTCACCGGCGAATATCCGACTCCGCTGACCGACCTGAGCGCCGCCGCCCACACCCCGCGGCAATTGTCGCTGCTGGCCGAGGCGAGCTGACGGCCCGGGGCTGCACGAATTCGTGAAGCCGGCACGATCGAATCCCGCGGCGGCGGCGGCTTCTTGCTTGCGCAACCGGGCTTACACCTCTGCCCCAATGAGGGTATGATCCACCCTTCGGTCGCCACGATCCGATCCCTCGCTCGAGTCAAACCATGTCATGAGTCCGGAACGCCGCCCACTTGTCCTCGTGGTCGAGGATGAAGCCCTGCTCCGTGAGATGGTCGCATTCGAGTTCGAGATGTCGGGCTTTCAGGTGGTCGATGCCGGCAGCGCCGAGGAGGCATTGCTGCGCCTGAACGACATCGGCGTCCTCGACCTGCTGTTCACCGACATCCGGCTGCCTGGCATGGACGGATGGTCGCTCGCAAGCAAGGTGCGGGCGCTGAAGCCGGATGCGCCGGTGATCTATGCCAGCGGCAATGCCGAGCGTCAGGAATTGCTGCCGCGTAGCGAATTCATCCAGAAGCCCTATCGTACCGAGCAGATATTTGCGGTCGCCGCCGGCCTCGGCGTCGACCTGCCAGGCGCAACGATGGACTGAGCAGGCCGATGCTCTACATCACGCCGGCCTTCCGCGAGACCAACCCCGCCATCCTGCAGGAAGAAATCCGGCGGATCGGTTTTTGCAGTCTCACCACGGTCGGCGCTGCCGGCCCCATCGTCAGCCATGTCCCGGTCATGCTCGACACCTCGGCCGGACCGCTCGGACAATTGCGCTGCCATGTCGCACGCGCCAATCCGCAATGGCGCGACAGCGACTTCTCGAAACCTGCCCTCGCAATCTTCATGGGGCCGGACGCGTATGTGTCGCCGTCCTGGTACCCGTCCAAGGCCGAGCATGGCAAGGCGGTGCCGACCTGGAACTATGTTGCGATCTGCGCCCGCGGCCATATCGAAGTGTTCGACGATCGCGATGCGCTTCATGCCCATGTCGGCGAATTGTCGGAGCGGCACGAAGCCGGTTTTCCGGAGCCCTGGCATGTCGGCGACGCGCCGGTCGATTACATGGAGCGCCAGCTCAAGGGCATTGTCGGCGTCCGGTTCACCATCGAAGCGCTTGAAGGCAAGCTGAAACTGAGCCAGAACCGCAGCGAAGCTGATCGCGGCGCGGTCGCCGCAGCGCTGTGCGCTTCGCCCGATCCGCAGGCGCAAGGCGTCGGCGCGCTGATGGACGCGCTTAGCAAACGTTAAACCGGCACAGCGCGCCCCCTCGCCCAGCCACTCTCACATCCGAGTCTGAATCGATATGACCCTCCCCCTCTCCGGCCGCACTGCTCTCGTCACCGGCGCCTCGCGCGGCATCGGCCGCGCGGTAGCGCTCGCGCTCGCGCATGCCGGCGCGCATGTGATCGCGGTCGCCCGTACCGTCGGCGGGCTGGAAGAACTCGACGACGACATCAAGACTGCTGGCGGCAGTGCCACGCTGGTGCCGCTCGACCTGAAGGATTACGAGGGCATCGCCCGGCTCGGCGGCGCGCTGTGCGAGCGCTTCCAGACGCTCGATGTCTTGGTCGGCAATGCCGGCATTCTCGGCCCGCTTTCACCCCTGTCGCATGTCGAGCCGAAGGCCTGGGACGACGTATTGGCGGTGAACGTCACCGCCAACTGGCATCTGATCCGCTGCATGGAGCCGCTGCTTTTGAAAAGCGACGCCGGACGCGCGGTGTTCCTCTCGTCCGGGGTGTCGTGGACAGCGCGGGCCTATTGGGGCCCCTACGCGACGTCCAAGGCCGCGCTCAACACCATGGTGCGGACCTGGGCGGCCGAAACCGCAAAAACAAGTCTTCGCGTCAACCTGTTCACGCCCGGGCCGATCCGCACCCGCATGCGCGCGCAGGCGATGCCGGGCGAGGACCCGATGTCGCTCGAAACGCCCGAACAGGTGGCCGAAAAGATCGTGGAGCTTTGCCTGCCGTCCTGCACCGACAGCGGCAAGGTCTATGCCTATCCAAAGAAGAGTTTCCTGACATTTCAGGCACCTCAATAGTCATGTCCTGAATGCGGGTTCCAGCCTGGGCGCTACCGCTCATCGGCGATGTCGCTGGCGTTATCATGATCGCCCACGTCATCAAGATCGCTTGCCGCATGCGCGCCTGCCTTCTCCCGGGCCGCCATCGAGGCCATGATCGCCTCGATCAGCGTGTCACGCAGAAACGGCTTGCGCAGAAATGCAGCGCCAGCGATTTCGTCAGCCTGCTGCTCGAATACCGGATCGATCGAGCCGGTGATGAAGACGATCGGAAAACCCGGCTCGGATTCCTGGAGCTGCCGCGCCACCTCAATGCCGCTCATGTCGCCAAGCTGAACATCGATGACGACGCAATCGGCCCGACTGGTCTCGGCGGCAGCAAGGAATTGCTCACCAGACTCGTATTGCTCGACCGACATGCCCGTCATCTCCAGCAATCTCGCCAGCGCGTCGCGTAGCAGCCGATCGTCGTCGATCAGCGCAACGGAGGTGCCGGAATGCGGTAGCGCGAAACCGTTCGAGAAAGGGAATTGGCCCATGCATCGACAACGCCGATCGCGTCGATTGGCCTCACCGACAACAAGTCATTTTTATCGACAGATTGTTTCACGCGCACATCGCAACACAACGGCCGGACGCCGCTACCGCCGCAATCCCGGTCCCGCGAGATACGCGCTCAGCCAACTGCCCCCGCATTGTCACGCCGTAGCACCTTGCCCGGCAGCGCGCCGGTATGCTTCGTGTTCTCGATCACCACCTCACCGTTGACCAGTACCGTGGTCCGCGTGCCAGTCGGATAGCGATGCGGATCGGCATAGGTTGCCTGATCCTTGAAGTCGGCCGGATCGAATAGCACGATGTCGGCGCGATAGCCCTCTTTCAGCAGTCCGCGATCCTTCAGCCGCAGCGCCTTCGCCGTCAGACCGGTCATCTTGTGGATTGCGCGCTCGATCGGGATGATGCCGAGTTCGTGCACGTAATGGCCGAGGATGCGCGGAAACGTACCGTAGAAGCGCGGATGCGGCATGCCCTGACTGGTGATGCCGTAGTCGGCGACGCAATTACCATCCGAACCGACCAGCGCCTGCGGCGATTTCACGATGGCGCGGATATCGTCTTCCGAAATCGAGATCACCAGCACACGGGTCGCGCCCTTGTCCTCGATCATGTAGTCGCAAACCACATCGATCGGATCGTGGCCACGTTCCTTGGCGAGATCCGCGATCGTACGCCCGGCATATTGCGGCAGGTTCGGCGTGATCGAGATCTGCACGCAATCCCAGTCCGGAATGCGGCCCCAGTTGTTCAGCCCGTCGCGTTCGATATCGGCGCGGATGCGGTCGCGCGTTTCCTTCAGTTTCAGACGCTCCAGCATTGCCGGTACGCCACCGGCCTGCACCCATTGCGGCATCAGGTTCTTCAGCGGATTGGAGCCGGCGGTATAGGGATGCGAG
>JAEZBA010000003.1 GCA_023430245.1 Pseudomonadota bacterium | reverse complement strand
CAGGCGACGTTCGATGCGCGTGAGGTCGATGGCGAAATTCTCGAAGGTCTCGACATCGGCGATCCCGAATTCGAGGACTGGCTTACGCTCGAAAGGCAGCTCTGGCGCTCGCGCTTCGAAAATGCCGCGGCGCCCCGCGACCTGACACCCGCAAGAGAGCCGCTGCGCCCCGCGCCCTCGCTGCCGGTGCAGGGGGTTGCAGCCAAACCCGCCGACGCATCAAATGGTGCGGGGACGCAGGCGAGCCGTCCGGGGTGGACGGTCGCGCTGACGCCGCCTCTCGTCCTCGGAACGCCCGACAATGCCGGCTATCTACCGCAACGCCTCAACGAGCTTCTGGCCAAGCTGCTGCTCGAAGGCGGCGACATCAGCGTCTCCGACCTTGGTTACCGGGCCGCTCAAACCGCGACCGCTGGCGGTGGCGACAGCGGGACGATGGGCGCTGTCCATCTTGCCGTCAGCACGAGCTATACGTTCTCGCCGCACGAAATCCACGCCACGATCAATCTGCACCGGGTCGCCGATCAGAGCCTCGTCTGGATCGACAGCGCCACCCTCGATCGGCGGGCGGTGGAGGGCGGCGACGCCTCGCAGGCCTTTGCCCTCACGAACCAGGCGATCGAGGAAATCCGGCGCTGGTTCACGCGTCAGCCGGCATTCAAGCCGGACACCACGCGCGAGACCATGTTCGGCGCGGTCAACGCCATGTTTCGCCTGTCGCGGCCGGACCTCGATGCGGCGGAACGCACGCTGCGCACGCTGATCGCCCGCAACGAGGCGCCGCAGGCTTATGCCTGGCTCGCATTCCTGCTGACCTTCCGGGTCGGCCAGCGCTTTTCGCCCGATACGCTGGCCACCATCGAGGAAGCCCAGCTTCTGGCACGCCGCGCGGTCGAGATCGACGGCAACAATGCCGTGACACTGGCGCTGGTCGGCCATGTCCATTCCTATCTGTTCGGCGAATATGACACGGCCTCGCGGCTCTTCGAGCGCGCGATCAAGATCAATCCGGCGCAAGTTCTCGGCTGGGACCTCTATTCGATGCTGCATGCCTATGCGGGCCAGCCCGAAAAGGGCCTTGCACTGGCAAACTGGGGCCGCCATCTCGGCGCCTACAGCCCGCACCGCTACTATTTCGACACCTCGCTATGCATCAACGCAGCGCTGGCGGGACAGCATGACGTGGCGATCGCAGCCGGCGAACAGGCGCTGTTCGACAGGCCGGACTTCAACAGCCTGCTGCGCTATCTCGTCTCGAGCTATGCCCACAAGGACGACATGGCGACCGCGCGCCGGCTGCTCGACCGGCTCACGGTGGTGGAGCCCGACTTCTCGATCGGTGCCCTGATCGATGCGCGCTATCCGATCATCCAGACCAAAGGCGGCAGCGATCTCATCGCAGGATTGCTGAAAGCCGGCGTCAAAAAGAACTGACCGCCGTACATCAAGGAGGCAATGATGACTGACAGCCATGCTCCTCGATACCAGCCCAATCAACTGACCGACTTCCTCGACCGGTTCCGGTTCAAGGTCGAACATGACGACGTCGTGCCCTGCGCGCAGGAGGACCGCCCGGTTGCCGCGCCTGCAATCGCGGCGGCGGAGCCGGCGATGGCTGGATTGCCCGTGACCGAAGCGATCCGGCCGGGTGCCCTGCAACCGCCGCCGCCGTTTGCGCATCGCCAGTTCCCCCGCGCAGTGGAAGCCTCGGTTCTCTCGAGTACCCTCAGCGTCTTTCGCAGCCTCTCCGCGGTCCAGAACAAGGCGTCGCTCAACAAGAACAAAAACAAGAATAAAAACAAAAACAAGAACAAACTCGCGGGCGCGTCGGCCGCGGGCACGGACGCCGCGCTTCTCCCGGCACTGGAACTGCGACGGCTCCACCTCGATCCCGCCGCCGATCCCTTCGCACCCGCAAAGCGGTTCGCCTGGGAAACGCTCGACATCGCGGGACCGCCCGGCCCCGACCTGACCCGGCTCGAGACGGAAGTGCTCCTTTCCATGCAGCGACGTGACAAGGAGCGTGTCCGCCGCATGGGCGACATCGAACGCGAAGCGACGCTCGACCTCACCGACTTCACCCGCCCGCTCGGCATCGACGGTTTGGGCGGCTACGAGCAGACGGAGGCACTGTTCCTGGCGATCCTGGCCATGTGCGAATATGTCGGGCTTCTCTACAAGGCACGCTATGGCCGCATACGCCCGAACCAGTTCGAGCCGCGCCTGCGACCACTCCTGGCGAACCCGGCCCACGATGCCTATCCGAGCAACCATTCCTTCCAGTGCCATTCGATCGCGTTCGCCTTCGCGACGATCCTGCCGGAGCATCCGGCGACCGACGAACTTGCCCGCGTCGCGCGAAAGGTGGCCGAGAACCGCGAATGGGCGGGCCTGCATTATCCAAGCGACACGGATGGCGGCAAGGAACTCGCCCGGCGCTTCGCACCCTATCTGAGGGAAGCGTTCCGCCAAACCTTCAACGCCGCGCAGCGGGAATGGATCTGATCCATCGGAGGATGTCCCATGAGCCAGTTCGATTTCACTGAAAAGATGAGCGGAAGAGACGGCGGCGGCCGTCCGCAGTCCTATTACTACCTCTGGCACCTTGTCGCGCTCGGCGTCATCGATGCCGAGTTCGGTCCGCCGAGCGATCCTGAGGACGAGCTATCCGCAAGCGCAGCGCCGACCATCACCGGCACCGTTTGGGACGAGATCGGCGCGGCGTTCCCGCAGGCATTCGAGCCGGCCGTCGTCGCGCTCATCGATGTCGGCGTCAGCAGGCTGCATCCGAACC
>JAEZBA010000678.1 GCA_023430245.1 Pseudomonadota bacterium | reverse complement strand
CGAACCAAGAGCTATTACGCGCGCGAAGCGATCCTCCGGCACATCGAGGACATCGAGGATTTCCACCTCGCGACCCGCCGGATGAAGCGGGGCAGCAAGCGCCTGACGCTGGACCAGGTCGAACGCGATCTCGGTCTGGACTGATCGCGCGAAGGTGCGCGCGGGGTAGGGCACTCTCATGAGCACCATCTGGCAAGTCGAGTTCTTGCCGGAGGCCGCGCGAGACCTGAAGAAGCTCGGGCGCGAGGCGCAAGGGACGATCCTGAAATATATCCGCCAGCGCATCGCGACGTCCGAGAACCCAAGACGATTTGGACATGCGCTGACCGGCGACAAGAGAGGCTTCTGGCGCTACCGCGTCAGTGACTACCGGATTGTGGCCGCGATCGAGGACAACAGGTTTGTCGTCGTGGTCGTGACCATCGGGCACCGGCGCGAGGTGTATCGCTGACGGCCGGAACCTAATCCTGAGCCCTGCGTTTGTTCCAGCCAGCCGCTGCGCAGGAACGCCCGCCATGCTCGACGCCATTGCCCGCGTGGACTGGGCCGAGATGTTCATTCCCACGCATTCGCTCGCCGAAATGGCGATCCGCGGCACGCTGATGTATCTCGGCATCTTCCTGATCTTCCGCTTCATTGTCGGGCGGCAGGCGTCCTCGATCGGCATTGCCGATCTTCTGGTCATCGTCATCATCGCCGACGCGGCGCAGAACGCTTTCGCCAAGGACTACAAGTCGATCCCCGAAGGCGTGACGCTGGTGCTCACCATCATCTTCTGGAATTTCGCGCTCGACTGGCTGGCCTATCGCTTTTCGTTCTTTGCGTGGCTGGCCAATCCGCCGCCGCTGCCGCTGGTGAAGGACGGCCGGATGCTGCGGCGGAACATGCGTCAGGAACTGATCACGCCGGACGAGTTGATGAGCCAGGCGCGCCAGCAGGGGATCGACAGGATCGAAGACGTGAAGTCGGCTTGCCTGGAGGGCAACGGCGAGGTCAGCTTCGTGAAGACGGAGGCGGAGACCGGCGCGACCGGTACGCGGCGCCGCAGGGATGCGGCGTAGCGGATCGTGGCGGGCGGCGGCGGGCGTTTCCGAGCGAAACGGCGCGAGGAAAAAAATCCTTGACAGCGTGACGCTGGTCGATTAAGGTTTGCGCATCCTCCACATTTGCGTTCGACAAGCCGCTGTTGCGGCACGAACCTGTCGTGAGGTCGTCCCATGCCGCTGTCGTCGCACATTCGCCCCGAGCCCAATCCGCCGCTCGACCGCGCCCGCGTGATCCGGGCGCGCGAGATGTATGCGGAGGGCTTCACCGTCTCGCGCATCCTGGCGCATTGCCAGATGTCTTATGGCAGTCTCAATGCCTGCCTCGACGGCGCGCCGTTCGGCGTCGAAGGCGAGCGCATGGAGCCGCTGCCGCGCCGGCGCCAGGTCACCGGCCAGCGTCGCCGCGCGCTGAAGGCCGACGACGTCTCGCTGGTCAACCGGCTCAGCCGCACCGCCGAGCGCCAGGTGCGCGATATCGAAACGCAACTGGCGGCGCGCGATGTCGCGCCGGTTGAACGCGAGCGCTGCGTGCGCATGCTGGCGAGTTTGACGCGGGCGCTGCGCGACCTTGCGGCGCTGCGCAAGCAGAGTGCGGCCGATCGCGCTTCCGCTGTGACGCATGACGACGGCGATGACGAGACCATCCCCGCCAGCATCGATGCGCTGCGGCAGGAATTGTCGCGGCGGTTATACGGAATGGCGGCCGGAGCTGCCGCGACGGAGGAGGATCGCACGACATAGTTGACCCGCGAACAAGCAGGCTTGCGCGGGTTTGCGCTTCGCGCCAAGAGACACGCCATGGACGACAAGACGGGCAAGACGCCGAAAGCGCTAAAGGCGCCGAAAGGCAAAGGAAAAGAGCGCCGCGACGCGAAAGTTCCGGCGGCGGCGCCGGCCCGCGCGCTGAGCCATGCCGAAGCGCGCACCGTCGTCATCGGCCTGATGCTGACGATGTTCCTCGGAGCATTGGATCAAACGATCGTCGCGACCGCGCTGCCGACCATGGGCCGCGCCTTCAACGACATCGAGAATCTGTCCTGGGTGGTGACCGCCTATCTGCTCACCGCAACGGCATCGACGCCGCTCTATGGAAAACTCTCCGACATCTACGGCCGCCGCGCCATCATGCTGACGGCGCTCGTGATTTTCATCGCAGGCTCCGTGGCCTGCGCTATGGCGCCGTCGATGACCGCGCTGATCCTCGCGCGCGCGCTGCAGGGCCTGGGCGGCGGCGGGTTGATGTCGCTGACGCAAACGATCGTCGCCGACATCGTCACCCCGAAGGAGCGCGGCCGCTACCAGGGCTATATCGGCGCGGTGTTCGCCTCGTCCTCGATCGGCGGCCCGGTGCTGGGCGGCGTTCTGACCGAGCATCTGCACTGGTCGCTGATCTTCTGGATCAACCTGCCGCTCGGGCTGGTCGCGCTGGCGCTGACCTCGAGCGTGCTGCGGCGGCTGCCGCTCACCCAGCGCAAGCATGCGCTCGACCTGCCGGGCGCGGCCTTGATGGTGTCGGCCGCGATCGCGCTGATGCTGGCGCTGACCTGGGGCGGCGTACGCTTCCCCTGGCTGAGCCTGCCGGTGCTCGGATTGTTCGCCGCGTCTGCGCTGTTATGGGCCGCCTTCGCCTGGCGGCGCGCGACCGCCACCGAACCGTTCCTGCCGCTGACGGTGCTGGCCAATCCGATCGTGCGCACCGCGACACTCGCCGGCGCCTGCTGCATGGGCGTGCTGGTGGGCCTGACGATCTTCGTGCCGCTTTACTTCGAGACCGTGATCCATCTCTCCGCCAGCCAGTCGGGCCTGGCGCTGATCCCGCTGATGGGCGCCTCGGTGATTTCGGCGACCCTGACCGGCCAGCTGATGGCGCGGGTCGAGCATTACAAGCGGATGGCCTTTGCCGGCTTCGTGGTGTCGATCGCAGGCCTCGGCGCTTTGTCGATCTGGCCGGTCGGGCTGCCGATCCCCGCCATCCTCGCCATTCTCGCGGTGATCGGCTTCGGCACCGGCGCGGTGTTTCCGGTGACCACGGTGTCGATGCAGAATGCGGTGACCGACCGCCACATGGGCATCGCCACCGGCTCGCTCAACTTCTTCCGCTCGCTCGCCTCGGCGCTGACCGTGGCGCTCCTGGGCGCGATCGTGCTGGGCGGGATCGGCGGCAGCGGCGGCGTTTCGGTCGAGGCGCTGGCGCGCACCGCGTCCGAGCCGGCGCTGGCCTATGCGTTCCGCTTCGTCTTCCTGGCGGCGATGCTGATCCTGTGTTTCGGGCTCGCCTT
>JAEZBA010000555.1 GCA_023430245.1 Pseudomonadota bacterium | reverse complement strand
GTTCTGTTCTGCGCTCAACATGGCGATGATCCTTTCATCCAGCTCTTGCCGACAGGACTGGCCAATCGGGCCACGCTTGGATATTGTTCGGTGACCGAACGTTAGTTCGAATTACACCAGACCGAGAGTGGGAGCGCAAGGTCATGATTTGACCGGCGCCGAGCAAACATGCCGCGCATCAAGCGATTGCCCGACGAGGAGCGCCTCGCGAAGGAGGCCGGGCCCGAGTTCCTGGAAGCGCTGGCGCGCGGGCTTCGCGTGATCCAGACCTTCGGCCAGGAACACCGGCAGCTCTCGCTCAGCGACGTCGCAAAGCTGGTCGACCTGCCGCGCGCTTCGGTGCGGCGGACGTTGCACACGCTGATCCACCTTGGCTTCGCGGAAACCGACGGGCGAATGTTCCGGCTGACGCCGCGCGTGCTGATGCTGGCCGGCGCCTATCTGGGCTCCAATCCGGTCTCAACCCTGATCCAGCCGGCGCTGGAGCGGCTGAGCGCCAGCCTCAACGAGGCCTGCTCGGCGGCGGTGCTCGACGGCGACGACATGGTCATGATCGCGCACGCCTCGCCGGCGCGCGTGCTGCAACTCAGCGGGCAGATCGGCCTGCGGATCCCGGCGGTGTCGAGTTCGCTCGGACGCATCCTGCTGGCGAGCTTCGATGACAAACAGATCGACCAGTTCCTGGCGCGGGCGCATGTCAAAAGGCTGACGCCGCAAACACTGGTGAAGAAAGACGAGCTGCGGCGCGCGATCCTGAAGGCCCGCAGCGACGGCTATTCGCTGGTCGATCAGGAGGTGGAACTCGGCTTCCGCTCGATCTCGGTCGCGCTACGCCGGCGCGATGACAAGGCGATCGGATCGCTCAATGTCGGGGTTCACAGCGAACGCGGCACGCCCGAAACCATGGTCAAGACGTTCCTGCCGAAGCTGCGCGCGCTCGCGGACGATCTGCAGCAGCAACTGATCTGACGGTAAGGGCGATCACGCCCAGCCGGACGCCTTGCGCCGCTGGATATAGGCGCGCCGGAGCCCGTTCAGCCGGTCCTCTTCCGCGCGGGCTTCCTTCACCGAGGCGGTCGCACAGACCCGGTATTCCAGATCGACCGGACGATGCACGATCCGTTTGCGGGCGAAGATCGAGCGCAGGCCGGATGCCTGCGGCTGGATCAGCGTCTCCAGGCTGGCCGCCACATTCGCCGATACCGCGAAGGCAACCTGTTCCCCGGTCGCGATGTGCCGGACCTCGAACACACCTGGTCCCGCCGGCGCATTCAGCGCCAGTCCGGAATGCACATTCGGGAAGGTCTTCCAGTCGGTCCAGGAAACGGGCATTTGGGTCTTTCGGGCAGGTTAACAATCGTTAACGAATCGTGCGGTGCTTTTGCACCGTGGCCCAACCCGACTCAAGCGGTTTCGTTCCGAAACCCCTGAATCTGCTAAACATTTTCGTGAAGTCGACGGGAACCTAAGCGCAAGCGCGCCCGGCGGACGCTGGTCTCAGCGGCCCGGCAGAACCAGGATTTTCGGCTTCACCGGCAGCGTGGTTTTGGAGATCACCACCGACGGCGTGTCGGAAAATTCCACGTCGAACTTCTCGCGCATGCGGTCGAGGAAGCGGTTGAGGGTGAAGACACTGAAATAATGCATCGGGATCATCAGCGGCGCCTTCAAGCCTTCCATCACTTCGACCATGCCGTCGAGATCGAGCGTGTAGCTGCCGTCGACCGGGACCAGCACGGCGTCGATGCGGCCGATATCGTTCATCTGCTGCTGCGTCAGCGTGTGGTGCAGATGGCCGAGATGCGCGATGCACATATTTGCAATCTCGAACACGAAGATCGAATTGCCGTGCCGCTGCGTGCCGCCGCCATAGTCGCGGATATTGGTCGGCACGTTGCGCACCCGCACATCCTTGACGCTCACGTCATGACGTATCGGCTGACCGCGCTCCTCCGCCCAGCCGCGCAGCACATGCGGAATTCCTGGATCGGGATTGTCAGTATAATGCGTCGAATGCGCGCGGTTCATGGTGACGATGTCGGGCAGCACCGGCGGCCGGACATAGTCGTTATAGTCGGTCGCGATCCGCACCACCCGCGGGCTTTCGATCAGAAAGGTGGAGTGGCCGACATAGGTGATGCGGACTTGATCGAATTTGAGCTGCGCCACCCGGAATGCCGCCGGGATGACGCGCGGCCGGTCCGCGGCGACAAGCCCCGGACAATTCTCCATCATTTCGGGTTTTGCGGCGGGGGCCTGGATGCGCTCGAACGCTGAGGCCGGTCCGCTCGCAAGATGTCCGCCGGAAAGACAGAGCGCGGCGACAGCCCCTGCACCCAGCAAACCCAAGGATATCCGCATCCACAGCTCCCTTGCCGCGCCAATTATGACATGGCGGGACGGAGCCGCAATTCACCAGAATGTGCAGCGTTGGTGTCCCGAATCCGAAGTCCGCCTCAACCTGCGGCTTGCTCGCGAGCGGACTTCGGATTCGAAGGACACCAGAAACCTATGATTCTAGTGTGGTTTGGTTCGGAAATCCGCTTGATGAGCGAGCGGAGACAAAGCAGCGGATTTCCGAACCGCCACACTAGCGGCGAACTGCCCAACAACAAAGCGGCGTCAAAGCGCGCGATCAGCAAAAGTGGGAACCGGTTTTGCGCGGATCGCGCGCCAACAGCAAGGGCGGCGCCGCGCGAACCGTAACGTCAGAGGCGCCTCAGCGCTGCGAGACGATGAAACCCTTTGGGGTCACCACCACCCAGCGGCCGTCCTGACGGCGAATGGTCTCGACCCGGCCGAGGCCCGGAAGATTGGCGCCCGGCACCACTTCGAACATGCCCATGCGCTCGTTCTCGACCATGGCGCCGCCGCGGAACACCTCGCGCAGAACCCAGCCATTCACGACCGACGGACGATCCTGCTGCTTGGATGCAATCGAGCCTGTGACCTCCGGTGCCGATGCCAGGGCGGGCGCCGCAGGCGCTGCGACAACCGACGCGGTGCGCTTGTCGATCCGCTCCAGCAATTCGGACAGCTTCGCGACCCGCGAGGCCGGCTCCGCCTGCGCCTTCTCGGCGCGATCGACGCGGTCGGCCATCTTGGCCAGTTGCGCATTCGCGGTCTTGGCATTGCTGTCGATACTGGCCTTCAGCGATGCGACCTCGGAGGAGAGCTTCGCGATCACACCCTGCAGCGCCTTCACCTCGATGGTGCGCGCATCATCTGCGGCTGAAGGCTGCGGTTTCGCCAGCGCCACCGCCGCCACCGCACCGACGGCGGAGCCTGCCGCCGCTGACAAGGCAATCGCAACCGCGAGCACAGCGGCACGGCCGAAGCGCTGACGCGTGGCCGGTACGAACAGGATCGGAGCTTCGTGGGCCTCGAGCTTGCGGTGGCGCGCGTGGTCGAACGGCTCGACATTGATCTCGGGCGCATTCGCATCGGTCGCTTCCGCTTCCGGCTTCACCGGCTCGGCAGCGCCGGACGCTGCATTGAGACCGGACTCGTCTACTGGACCCATGGATACTCTCCGCATGGTGATACGTCGCTTCACCAATCGGTAACCAAGGGCACTTACGAAAAAGTTAAACTTTTAAGGGATCGCGCGGACGTGATCGGAGACTCGCTGTCGTTAATGACTTGCTAACGCAGCGCGGCGACTGACCTCCCCGTACAACGCATCAGTGCATCAGCATGCGCGGTGAGAAACCAGGACCGGTTTTGCCGTAGCTATCGGGCGCATCCTTGCCGCATCGGAATGTGCGCGCCTTGTCATCCGCGACCTTGCGCGCCAGTTCATTCGCATCCGGATTGGCGCGGCCATCGACATAGCCGACATGGCAAACCCCGCCGGGATCGAGGCGCGTGATCACCAGCACCTGCCCGCGCACAATCTCGCCGTCCGGATTGGGTTCTTGTTTCTGCACCGTGGTCGACCAGCGCATGATCGCGGCGAACGGCCGCTTCTTCCCACCCGGCAACGTTTCGATCCGCCACTCCACGACATCGCCATGTCCGTTGAACGACATCAGCGACTCGCGATTGGCGAGTTCCCGTTTCGCGTTGCGGCCGTAGCTCACGAACGAACGCTGATCGCCGCCCGAGATATAGATCGGGATGCCGGCGTAACCCTTGCACAGCCATGAGCCGTGATCCTCGACGTCACGGCCGGGCGTGTGCTTGCAGGCTTTCAGGTCGATCTTCGTGTAGGCGTGTTCGATGGATTGCGCCGAGGCGCCAGTCGCAACACCGATCACGATCGCGAAAACACCAAGAAGCCGGACCATCTCATCATCCTGTCATGCGCGGATATATCCGTCGCACAGCGCAGTCTGACGGTTCAATCAGACCTTCGGTTCCGGCAATCCCGCCGATGCACAGGCCGCGCGCAGCGTGTTGAGGATCACGCAGGCGATGGTCATCGGCCCCACGCCGCCAGGCACCGGCGTCACCGCGCCGGCCACTTCCAGCGCTTCCTTGTAATTGACGTCGCCGACCAGTCGCGTCTTGCCGGCCTCGCCCGGGACCCGGTTGATGCCGACATCGATCACGGTCGCGCCCGGCTTGATCCAGGCGCCGCGTACCATTTCCGGCCGACCGACCGCGGCGAATAACAGGTCCGCGCGGCGGCAGACGTCCTTGAGATCCTTGGTCTTGGAATGCGCCACCGTCACGGTGCAATTCTCCGCCAGCAGCAATTGCGCCAGCGGCTTGCCGACGATGTTGGAGCGGCCGATCACCACCGCGTCGAGGCCGGTGAGCGTGGGGCGCACCGACCGCGCCAGGCGGATGCAGGCGAGCGG
>JAEZBA010000544.1 GCA_023430245.1 Pseudomonadota bacterium | reverse complement strand
ATCTTGCCGCTGGCGATTTCCGGATAGGCGCTCCAATAGGATCGCGTGCGGCAGGCGCTGACCGCCTGTTCGAGCTGCGCATGATGCGCCTCGAAGAAATTCATGCCGTCCTCCCGCGGATGTTTGGGCCGTTATCAAATCCGACCGCGTTGACACCCGAATGTCCGGCATATTAATTATCCGACCGGACGGTCAGTCAAGTAACTTTGTTGATTGTCTTGCTGCCGTAAGGGTGGAAAACACCAGAGCGCAACAATGCGCCAGGAATCGGGAGGGTCTGCGGATGGACGAGAGTTCCATTCTCGTCGACGTGCGGAAGGGCTATCGCGTCATTACGCTGAACCGGCCGCAGCGACTGAATTCATTCACCGAGGACATGCACGTCGCGCTGAAAAAAGCGCTCGACGATGCGGAAAGCGATTCCACTTGCCGGGCGCTGATGATCACCGGTGCCGGCCGCGGCTTCTGCGCGGGTCAGGATCTGAACGACCGGCTGGCCAAGCCCGGTGAGACCATCGTGCTCGGCGGCACGCTGGAGCAATATTACAATCCGCTGATCCGCCGGTTACGGGCTCTCCGCTTCCCCGTTGTTGCAGCCGTGAACGGCATCGCCGCCGGAGCCGGCGCCAATATCGCACTCGCCTGCGACATCGTGGTTGCGTCGAAGTCCGCGTCGTTCCTGCAGGCCTTTGCCAAGATCGGGCTGGTGCCGGATTCCGGCGGCACCTGGTTTCTGCCGCGGCTGGTGGGCCCTGCCCGCGCGCGCGGACTGGCGCTGCTGGCCGATCCGCTGCCTGCCGAGAAGGCGGAAAGCTGGGGGCTGATCTGGAAATGCGTCCCCGATGACGAACTGATCGGCGCCGCCAACGAATTGTGCATGCGCTTCGCCGACGGTCCGACTTACGGGCTATCGCTGATCAAGCGGGCGCTCGACGCTTCGGAGACCAACGACCTGTCGGCCCAGCTCGACCTCGAACGGGACTTCCAGCGCAGCGCCGGATCGAGCCCGGACTACAAGGAGGGCGTCAGCGCCTTCATGGAGAAACGGACGCCCAAATTCACCGGCGAAAAGGGATCGTAACCATGGACGCGGGCGAAATCGCGCGCGCCTGCGCCGAGGCCATGTGGGCGGAGGATTCCGCCAGCAAGGGTCTCGGCATGCAGCTGATCTCGGTCGAACCCGGCCGCGCAATTCTGGCGATGACCATCACCGACAAAATGGTGAACGGGCACAACATCGCGCATGGCGGCTTCATCTTCACGCTGGCCGATTCGACCTTCGCCTTTGCCTGCAACACCTACAATCAGCGCACGGTCGCGCAGCAATGCGCGATCACGTTCATTGCGCCCGGCAAACTGGGCGACCGCCTGATCGCCAGAGGCATAGAGCGCCACCGTGCCGGCCGCTCCGGCATCTATGACATCACCGTCACGCGCGAGGACGGAACGGTGATCGCCGAATTCCGCGGTCATTCGCGCACTATCGAAGGCGCCCTGCTTCCTGCTCAGAAGGCCTAGAGCCATGGTCGACGCATCCTACAAGCCCTACGGACTGGAGCCGATCGAAACCGCCTCGCGCGACGAGATCGCAGCATTACAGACGCAACGCCTAGCCTGGTCGCTGAAGCACGCCTATGACAATGTCGAGGCCTATCGAAAGAAATTCGACGCCGCCGGCGTGAAGCCGTCCGACTTCAAGCAACTCGAAGACCTCGCGAAATTCCCGTTCACCACAAAGGCCGACCTGCGGGAGAATTATCCGTTCGGCATGTTCGCCGTGCCGCAGGACAAAATCGTGCGCATCCATGCATCGTCCGGCACCACCGGCAAGCCGACCGTGGTCGGCTATACGCAGGCCGACATCGACAACTGGGCGAACCTGATGGCGCGCTCGATCCGCGCCTCCGGCGGCCGTCCCGGCATGAAGGTGCATGTCGCCTATGGCTACGGGCTGTTCACCGGCGGGCTCGGCGCGCATTACGGCGCGGAGCGGCTTGGCTGTGCGGTGATCCCGGTATCAGGCGGCATGACCGAGCGGCAGGTGCAACTGATCTGCGATTTCGAGCCGGACATTATCATGGTGACGCCGAGCTACATGCTCGCCATCCTGGATGAGTTCAAAGCGAAAGGGATCGACCCGCGCGAAAGTTCGCTCTCGATCGGCATTTTCGGCGCCGAGCCCTGGACCAACCAGATGCGGGCGGAGATCGAAGATGCATTTGCGATGGATGCGGTCGACATCTTCGGGCTGTCCGAGGTGATGGGACCCGGCGTCGCCAACGAATGCGTCGAGACCAAGGACGGCCTGCATATCTGGGAAGACCATTTCTATCCCGAGGTCATCGATCCGGAGAGCGGCAAGCCGTTGCCGGACGGCGAGAAAGGCGAACTGGTCTTCACCACGCTGACCAAGGAAGGCCTGCCGGTGATCCGATATCGCACCCGCGACCTGACGCGGCTCCTGCCCGGCACCGCGCGCACACATCGCCGCATGGAGAAGGTCACCGGCCGTTCCGACGACATGATGATCATCCTCGGCGTCAACGTGGTCCCGACCCAGATCGAGGAATTGCTGCTGCGCTGCCAGGGGCTGTCGCCGCATTACCTGATCGA
>JAEZBA010000493.1 GCA_023430245.1 Pseudomonadota bacterium | reverse complement strand
GACTGCCGCCGTCCGGCATGGCGTCGCGCGCATTGACCGCGAGATTGACGATGACCTGTTCGAATTGCGACAGGTCGACCTTCACCGGCCACAGATCGCGGCCATGCACGACTTCGAGCTTGACCTTTTCGCCGATCAGCCGCCGCAACAGGATCGTCAGGTCGGATAGCGACTCGCCGAGATCGAGCACCTGCGGCCGCAGCGTCTGCCGCCGCGAAAACGCCAGCAGCTGACGCACCAGCGAGGCGGCGCGGTTGGCGTTCTGCTTGATCTGCATGATGTCGGCAAAGGACGGATCGGTCGGCTTGTGGGCGCCGAGCAGGAAATCCGTCGCCATCATGATGGCCGAGAGGACGTTGTTGAAGTCGTGCGCAATGCCGCCGGCGAGCTGGCCGACGGTGTCCATCTTCTGCTGCTGCTTGATCTGGTTTTCCAGCGCCCGCCGCTCGGTATTGTCGAGCGCGTAAATGATCGCGGATTCCGCATCGTGGTCGCCATTCTCGTCGATCGCGGTGACGAAGAAGGTGGCGAAGCGCTCGGCGCCCGCCGACAATGCCGCCTCGACCGGAGGAATATCGCCCTGGCCCTCGCTGGCCATCGCAATCGCCTGTTCGAGCGCGCCGCGTTCGCGTTCCGCCACGGTCGACAGGATGCTGCGTTCGGCCTCGCCCGCGCCCTGGAACATGCGCGCGAACAGGGCATTGGAGCGGACGATCCGCCCCGATCGGTCGACGGTCGCGATCGCCATCGGCGTATTGTTGAAGAAGCGCATGAACCGCACTTCGGCGGCGCGTTGCGCATCTTCGTCCTCGCCGCGCGCGCGGTTCAGCACCAGCGTGCGGGACGGCCCCGGCGCGCCGTCGGCGCCGAAAGCCACTTTATGAAACAGCCGGACCGGGATCGAGCGGCCGCTGCGGGTCTTGAAATCGAGGTCCAGGACTTCGGTTTTCACTTCGCCCGGCATCGGCGGAAGCGATAGCAGCGAAGCCCCCTCGCCCGGCACGATATCGGCGAGTTTGAGGCCGCCGGATCCGACTTCCGCGAGGTCCTGGTCGAGCCAGCTTGCCAGCGTGGCATTCAGATAGACGATGTTGCCCGCGGCATCGGCGGAGAAAAAGCCCGCCGGCGCGTGATCGAGATAGTCGATCGCGTGCTGCAATTCCTGGAAGACATTCTCCTGCTTTTCGCGGTCGCGCGTGACGTCAGCGACGCTCCAGATCGTCGTCCGGTCCTTGCCCCCGCGGCCATCCGGACGCCCGCCCGGCCGGACCCGCAACCGCAACCAGCGTCCCGGCTCTCCGGGCATTCCGCCAATACGCACCTCCTCCTGCAGCCGGCGCCCCTCGCGGGCAGCCTTCAGCAGCCGGTAAACCGCTTCCGATACGTCCGGATCGCCGAGAAAAACTCGCTCGATCGGCCGGACGTCCTTTGCGCTCGCGGCGCCGATCAGGTGAAGATAGACCTCATTGGCGTAGAGAATCCGTCCCCCGGCATCGGTGACCAGTATGCCGTCAAACGCACCGTCTACCAGGCCTCGGATTTCCGAGCCCTCGCTCTCCTGCCCGGCGAAACGCAGAATTCCCGACGCTAGCGCGAACAGCGAAAACACCCCGACGGTGCCCAGGATGGCAAGCAGGATCAGGATATAAAGAGCGGCATTGCCGCGTCCGACCTGCAACAGCCCGACCGCAGCGCCCACCAGCACAACGGCAATCAGGAGCACCAGCCCGATACTGCCGCCGCGTTGCGATCGATGAAGCTTCATCTCGCCCAAATCTGCTGCCGCCATGATTCCTGATGCCTCATGCACGAGGTGATCCGCAAGGGGACTTTGTGCCCCGCCCTGTCCCGCCGCCATGCCGTCAATCCCTCCTCCCCCCGCGCAGCCGCATCACGTAGCCAATGACCTCGGCCACCGCGCGGTAATGTTCGGACGGAATTTCCTGGTCGACTTCGACGGTGGCATGCAGGGCGCGGGCCAGCGGAGCATTCTCGACCACCGGCACGTTATGCGCCTCCGCCACTTCCCTGATCTTCAGCGCGATCGTGTCGATGCCTTTGGCGACGCAGAGCGGAGCGTTATCGCCACGCTCGTATTTGAGCGCGACCGCGTAGTGGGTCGGGTTCATGATCACGACCGAGGCATCCGACACAGCGGCGATCATGCGCTTGCGCATGCGCGTCTCGCGAATGCGGCGGATCCGCGCCTTGATCATCGGATCGCCTTCGCTCTGCTTGAACTCCTCCTTGATCTCGCGCAGCGACATTTTCTGTTTTTCATACCATTGCTGGTACTGGAAGAAGAAGTCGGCGGCCGCGATGAAGGCCATGATCACGACCACGAAGCCGAGCATCTTCAAAGAGAAAAACGAGGTGAACGGCAGGATCGCGGCGACATCGAGCGTGACCAGCGTTTCGAGCCGGTCGCGCTCGGGCCACAACAGCATCGTCATCACCGTGCCAAGGAGCGCGATCTTGGCGATACCCTTGGCGAAATTGACCAGCGCGACCTTGGAAAAGAGCCGTTTAAGGCCGGCAGCGGGCGAGATTTTAGAAAGCTTTGGCTTCAGGCTTTCGGTCGACCAGACCAGCCGGTGCTGGATCATGTTGCCAGCGACCGCAAACAGCGCGACCAGCAGGATCGGGATCGCGATGGCCGCGATCACCTCGGAGCCGATACGGCTGGACAGACGGACAAGCCCGGCGCCATCGATCGGTATCTGATGGGCGTTTGCGATCAGCCCGGCCATTGTCGCTTTCAGGCTGGCCCCCATCGAGCCGGAAAAGGCCACCAGCATCAGCGTTCCGCCGGCCAGGACAAACCAGGTCGAAACCTCCTGACTTTTCGCGACATCGCCGCGCTCGAGCGCGTCTTCCAACCGCTTCTGTGTCGGGTCTTCTGATTTTTCGTTTTCTTCGTTTTGCTCGGCCATCCCGCCGTCTTTCGTTCAGGAATAAGGAGCGATCTGGCGCAACACCGCGCCGAAGAACTCGAGGAAGGTTCCCATGATCGCTCCGATCACGACGAGCAGAATCAGGATCCCGATCAGGATCGAGAGCGGCAAGCCGACGAAGAAAACCTGCATCTGCGGCATCAGCCGCGACAGCACACCGAGGCCGAGGTTGAACAGCAGGCCGAAAATCAGGAACGGCGCGCTGAGCTGGATGCCGACCTTGAATGCGCCGGCCACGGTATCGGTCATCAGTTTCGCCACGTCGCCGACCATGATCGCGGCACCGGGTGCGAAGATGCGGTAGCTGTCGTTCAGCGCCGCGATGACCAGATAATGCATATCGGTCGCGAAAATCAGCGTCAGGGCAAGCAGCGCGAGGAAGTTGCCGACGATGACATTCTGCTGGCCCTGCGTCGGATCGATCGCGGTCACGAAGCCCAGCCCCATCTGCTGCGCGATCACCGCACCCGCGACCTGCAGCGCGGAGATCGACAGCCGTGCGACCAGCCCGAGAATGGCGCCGATCACGATCTCATGCCCGAGCATGAAGAGCACCGGGCCGAATTCGCGAAGATCGATATTGTAGGCGTTGCGATGCAGCGGCAGGAACATCGCGCTCAGCACCAGCGCGACCGTCAACCGCACACGCACCGGCATGCTCATCTCGCCGAGGCCCGGCAGCAGCATCACCATGGTGCCGATGCGGGCGAAGACCAGCATGAATGTGGCGGCCAGGGCGGGCAGCATTGAAATGTCGACCCGCATGGCTTCTCACCGCCGCTTCGACAAGGCGTCAAGCCCTTGCCGCGCGCCCGTCATCCCCCGTTCACGATGCGTGCGGAAATCCGCATCATGTGACCCTGCATTGAGTCGGCCATGAACGGAAGCGCCACCAGCAGAGCGACGAAGATCGCGAGGATTTTCGGGACGAAGACCAGCGTCATTTCCTGAATCTGGGTGAGCGCCTGGAACAGCGAGATGGCGACACCGACCGCCAGCCCGATCAGCATGAGCGGGGCTGCCACCAGCACCAGCGTGATGATGGAATCGCGCGCCACGTCGAGAACTTCGGGACCTGTCATTGCTTTTTCTTTTGCTGTTCCATCCGCTCAAATCGGCATCCGCATGATTTCCTCATAGGCCGCGATCACCCGGTCGCGTACTGCGACCAGCGTTTCCACTGCGACCTCTGATTCGGCGACCGCCGTCACGACGTCGACGACATTGGCCTTTCCGGTTGCGAGCGCGTGGGCCTGGCCATCGGAGGCGCGTGCGGCCTGGTTCACCGAAGTCATGGCGTCCTTCAGCATCGCGCCGAAATTCTCGCCGCCGGCGGTATCCTTGATCTTGGCCGCGGCGCCGGCTGGATCGCCGAGCTTCGCAAGGGTCGCATAGGCCTTGGCCGCACTTGCTGCCGTCTGCATGATCGCGCCTCCTCAGGCTTTCAGAATCTCGATGGTGCGCTGGAGCATCCGGCGCGTGGCGCTGATGACGTTGATATTGGCCTCGTAGGATCGCTGCGCCTCGCGCATGTCGGTCATTTCCACCAGCGGATTGACGTTCGGATATTTGACATGGCCGCTCGCATCCGCCGCCGGGTGGCCGGGCATATGCTTGGTGGTGAAGGCCGACTGATCGGTATGCACCCGGCCGAGCTTGACCACCCGCGCGTCGAGCGACCGGTCGATTTCGCTGGTGAAGCTCGGCACCTTCCGGCGATAAGGATCGGCCGCCGCATTGTGCGAGGTCGAATCGGCATTTGCGATGTTTTCCGCGATCACCCGCATGCGGCCGGACTGCGCGCGCAGTCCGGAAG
>JAEZBA010000488.1 GCA_023430245.1 Pseudomonadota bacterium | reverse complement strand
CTGTCGGACTGCTCTACGGCCTTCTCCTGTCGTCGCTGCTGCCACTTCCGGCGGGGACCGAAGCCGCGTTCGCGGTCGCCGCGATGGGCGGGCTGTTCGCGGCCAGTGTGCGCGCGCCTCTGGTCGGAATCGTGCTGGTCGCAGAACTGACCGGCGCCTGGTCGATCCTGGTGCCGACGATCATCACCTGCCTGTTCGCCAATTTCATCGCCGACTGGCTCGGCGGCCGTCCGATCTACGAGGTGCTGCTGGAGCGCACCCTCGCGCTCTCCGGCCAGACAGATCCGGCACGCGCCGCGTCAACGGCGGACGGCTCGCCGCAACTCGGCGGCTGGGATCAGCGGTGATTGCGGCGTCGAAAGCCGTCCACTTGGCCCAATACCGGCGCACCCGTTACTGTCTCACCCCCGAAGGCCAAACGATTCCCGCCGGTACGCGGAGGCATGGCGCATGGATTCGTCGCTCGTCTCGCTGGTTTGTTACGGCAACGGCTATCTCGCCGGCAAACGCTGGCAGTACGAGCCGGTGGGCTTCAGCACAAAACATGGCGACTATTTCTTCGTCCGCCCGCGCGACAACGCCGCGCCCGATGAGGAGGTCGCGACCAGTCCCGAAGGTTGGTTCGCCTGGCTCGCCGCCGCCGGTGCGCAAGGCCTGCGCATCGCGCACACGCCCGGCAAGAACGAGCACAACCGCGTCTGGATGATGAACGGTGTCGTTAAGGCAATCGAGGTTCTATATCCCGGCGACGAAAGCGAGTTCTGGACCAGCTATCTCGATTTCCCGCGCGATCCATACCCGATAACGCCATTGCCCGAATTTCCGCGCCTCGAGATCGGACCGGCGCTGCGCGACCCGTCCCTGTTCAAGTCATGGCTGCGAGACGCAGCCGTCTGGCCCGCGATCTATGTGCGGACGTCGATAAAACGCATTCCGGAAATACATGCGAAGCTGAGCCATCCGAATCTGCCGCCGCAAAAGCCGTGGAAATACATGCACCGCCTGGAGGAGCGCGGACCGACCGACGCCATCGTGTTACCCGACCTTGCGTCGCTCACTGCGGACCTGAAAAAAGTTCTGGTAGAGATTCGCGAATTCGCGATCCGGACGAATGCCGGCTTCATTGAAAACTTCACCGGCGCACTCGACGTTCTCGACGAACGTGAGGCGCCGGCATGGGCAGAACTCGCGCGCGACGGGCTGCTGACGCCGGAAGCCGTTCGCCTGCTTTCCGCTTGCGGGAAAGCGTGGGTGTTTGGCGGCATGATGTCGTGGAACGACAACCCGCATTCGCTGCCCGACGACCCGCAGGAGCGCATCGCGGTGGAAGCTGATTATGACCGGGTCACCGCCGCGCTCTACATGGTGGTTTCGCGCGCCATCGTTGCCGCCGCCAACTCCTCCTGCAAGGTGGCGCACGGCGCCTGACAAGGGCGCCGCGCAGCCGCCCTATTGCATGAACCAGCCGTGGCTGACCACCAGCGACTGGCCGGTCATCACGTTGCTCTTGGCGCCGGCGAAGAACAGCACTGCGTCCGCGACATCGTCGGTGGTGGTGAACTCACCGTCCACGGTCTCTTTCAGCATCACGTTCTTGATCACCTCTTCTTCGGTGATCTTCAGCGCGGCGGCCTGTTCGGGGATCTGCTTCTCGACCAGCGGCGTGCGCACGAAGCCGGGGCACACGACATTGGCGGTGACGTTATGCTCCGCCCCCTCCTTCGCCAGTACTTTCGCAAGCCCGATCAGACCGTGCTTGGCGGTGACATAAGGCGCCTTCAGCTTGGACGCCTCTTTGGAATGCACCGAGCCCATATAGACCACGCGTCCGTAATTTGCGGCATACATGTGCTTGAGGCAGGCCTTGGTGGTCAGGAACGCGCCGTCGAGATGAATCGAGAGAAGCTTCTTCCAGTCCGCATAGGGGAAGTCCACGAAGGGGTGGACGATCTGGATGCCGGCATTGCTGACCAGGATATCGACCTTGCCGTATTTGGCGACGGTGTCGCCCACGCCCTTCTCGACCTGTGCCTCATCGGTGACGTTCATCGCCACCGCGAAGGCATCGCCGTGCTTCGCCTTGATCTCATTCGCCGTCGCCTGCGCGGCATCGAGATTGAGATCGGCGATGACGGGAATGCCACCCTCGGCCGCAAACCGGAATGCGATCTCCTTGCCGATGCCGCTCGCCGCACCGGTCACCATCGCCACTCTCTTGTCGAAACGGGCCATCGCAATAATCCTCTTGGTTATTTGAGATAATCGTACACGACCTCGCCGAGGCCGAGCGTCAGGTCCGCGATATAATGCGTGCCGGACACCACTTCGCGCACCGGCAGGCGGTTCACGTCGCACATCGCGTGATCGAACAATTGCAGCGCCGCGGGACCGGTCCACGCGCCTTTCAGCGTCACGTCCTCCATGTAATAGCGGACGAGTTCGCAGATCCGCGGCGTGCAATCGACATGCGGGATGATCTTGATCATGAAAGCGGGCTTCGCCATCGCCTTCTTCATCGGATCGAGCGGCAATTCGCGATGCTTGTAGCCCATGGTCGCGGTAACGCAGAGCACCGAGCCGTAATGCAGCGTGCCGACCAGCGTTTCCTGCTCGTGTGAAATCTTCGGCGTCGCCAGCTTCTTGGGAAAGCCCCAGATCTCGCGGCCGCCTGCGATCGGCGAGTTGTCGTCGAGATACATCGCGTGGACGTACCCGCCCTCCTGCACCTCGCCGGACGGGGTCTTGAAGCGCACCGGGATCACCTGCCCGGTTTCGGTGTAATCGCCGAAGCCGGTCGAATCCGGCATGCGGATGAACTCATACGCGACCGTGTCGCCGATCACTTCCAGCGGCTCGGGCACCACCTCGCGCAGCTTGTCCGGATCGGTGCGGTAATTGATGACAACGAATTCGCGATTGTAGAATTTGTACGGCGGCTTCGGATAGGCCGGATCGTTCAGCGGCATTGCGAAGGCTTTCGCCTTGACGTCGGCAATTTTCATGGGAACGCTCGCTGCTCAGTGGTTGTGGGGTTCGGTCTCGTCGAATGTCGCGACACCGTACTTGTCCGACGGCCGCCGCAGGACTTCGGAATTGCGCAGCGTGCGGGCAGTGTCGGCGTAACCGGCGGCCCAGTGCTCCTCCATCATCGCGCGCGAGAACAGGAAATCCTTGGACGTGCCTTCGTATTTCTTCGAGCGATAGATCAGGTGCACGATATTGTAGACGGTCTCGTCAGCCTCGCTGCGCAGCAGCGCCAGGTCGGGGTCGTTGTCCAGAACGCTCTGGTCCGGGACCATCTGCACCAGCCGTTGCGCCGCGCGCCGCAGCCGCTGCATCTTCCGGAACTGGTCGGTATTCGCGCGGGTGCGGCTCGAGTAACGGATTTCCTTCTGGCGGACATCGAGACCGATGATGTCCTGCGGCAGATCGCCGGTCGCACTCCAGAGGTCGACCTGGAATGCCAGCGTGTCCTTGCGCGGCCGCGTGCCGAGCACCCATTCGAGCGGCGTGTTCGAGAGCAGCCCGCCATCCCAATAGAAGTCGTCGCCGATCCGGGTCGCCGGAAAGCCGGGCGGCAGCGAGCCGCTCGCAATCACATGATCGGCGGTGATCGGCTCTTCCTCGGAATCGAAGTAGCGCATGTTGCCGGTGCGGACATTGACCGCGCCAACACAAAGCCGCATCGCCTTGGCGTTGATCCGGTCGAAATCCACCAGCGAATGAAGCGTCGCGCGCAGCGGACTGACGTCGTAGAAGCTCTCGGTCTCGGGGCGAAGGCCCGACCACATGTAGAATGGCGTGGTTCGGGGCACGAAGAAGCCCGGTGCGCCGCCCAGCACATTGCTCATGGCATAGGTGCGATTGACCGCGAGATGCATCAGGTCGCCGCCATTCGCGAGCATGGTCAGCATCGGCGCCATCAGTTGCAGAGCCGTGGGCGGCGGCTCGGTGACGGTCTCCCAGAATGTCCGCAGCGCCTCGACCCGCCGCTCCGGCGCATTGCCGACGATCAGCACCGCATTGATCGCTCCGATCGAAATACCGGCGACGCAATCCGGATGCAGATTGGCCTCGGCAAGCGCCTGATAGACCCCGGCCTGATACGAACCCAGCGCGCCGCCGCCCTGCAGCAGGAGCGCGATCCGCTCGAATGGCGGCCGTTCCCTGACAGGCACTATTCGGTGTTCGGTCATGGCCGCATTTCGGACGTTACAGGGCGGCGTCGGACCCGTTCTGCGCATGGCCGCCTTGATTGCTGGTCGCGGCGGCTGCGCAGAGCTGTTGCCCCGCCGATGTCGGGCACCATAGGTAACGGGGATCAACGATTGGTTTAAGCCCTGCCCGATTCCGGTGACGCAGCGATGTCATCGCAAATGAATAGGCTCGACTTGCGTCGCGCCCCCGAAAAGCTGCACGAAAAACGGGCAGATCAGCGAGAGTCGCGGCGCGCCTGAGCCCTCGCGCCGGCCTTGCGCAGGCGGCCCCGCTCCATCGGATCGATCAGCTGCTGCCGCTTCTGGCTGCGAATGTTCCGCATCCCGGCATGGGCCTGCCGGCTGTTGAACGGCGCCCCGCCGCTATCGCCGGCGCTCGCCTGTTTCATCGCCAGCGCCTTTTTCGCGCTCCCGACCTGATCGAGTACCGCGTTCATCCGCCGGCGGCGCTCGACTTCGCTGTTCAGGCGCCGGACCGCCATTGCCAGCACTGCAAGTTTCGTCTTCGAGCCCGCATCGGATGTGGACGGCGTCGCACCGCGCGGCGCGGCCTTG
>JAEZBA010000410.1 GCA_023430245.1 Pseudomonadota bacterium | reverse complement strand
TGTCGAGCGCCGAGTTGACCTTCTTGCCGGTGGCAAGGCGATTCTGGGTCAGGCTCATCAATTCGGCTGTGCTCTGCAAGGACAAGAGATTTTGCCGCACGCCGGCCGAAAGTACGACATCACCCATTTTGGACGTCCTTCTTGACAATGAGATTTCGTCCGCTCCTGGAGCGGTTGCGTCCGATAATGATCTGGTAACCCTAATGACGGGTAAAAAAATGGTTAACGATCAGTAAACGCCCGGCGTCAGGCAAAAAAGAAACGGCGGGGACTGGCCCCGCCGTTTCCGCCGATCTGAAGCTGAGAGAAGCTTAGAACAGTCGCAGCACCGCCTGGTCGGCCTGCGCGGAGAGCGACAGCGCCGTGGTGGAGAGCTGCTGACGGGTCTGCAGGGCGAGGAGGTTGGCGCCTTCTTCGTTGGTATCCGCGAGCACCAGAGCGTCAGCACCCGTGGTCAGGGTGTTGATCATGTTCTTGGTGAAGTCCTGACGGGTCTGCACCGTGGTCAGGTTCGAGCCGAACTTCGCAGCCTGCGAGCGCAGGCTTGAAAGTGCGCCGTCGATGTCGCCGATGACGCTGTCGATCGACCCGTTGGACTGGAACTCCGACGCCGACAGCGCCGACAGGCCGAGACCGCTCGACGTGAAGTCCACGCCGGTGATCGTCTGCGAGCTGGTGCCGTCCTCGTTGAACACGACCTTGAGGTTATCGCCGTTCAGGAGGTTGATGCCGTTATAGGAAGCATCGCGCGCCAGAGCGTCGATCTGGGTCAGGATTTCGTTGTACTGCGACTGCAGGTTCGAACGAGTCGTGCTCGGAGTCGTCACGGTTGCGGTCGGCGTATAAACGCCGCCAGTCGCCGTGAAGCCGAGGTCATCGGCTGCGGTGCCGCCAATGGTGATGTTCGACGCCGAAGACGAGGTGATCTCGATCTCGCCGTCGGTATTCAACTCGGCAGAGACGCCGGCGCCGAGGTCAAGGCCGCTCAACCAGGTATCGACATCCGCGCGGGTGGTCGATGCCGTGATATTGAACGTGTTGGCAGTGCCGGTGCCCACGGTGATCGAGAGAGACTGACCAGCCAGCGCCGACAGGGTGGTGTTGGAGGCATCACCCGGCTCATAGGCGGTGGCAGCGAAGCCCAGGTCGGTGCCGAGATCGCCGCCGACCGTGAACGAGCCGGTCGAGGAGATTGCCAGGTTGCCCGAGTCGTCGGTGAGAGTGACGCCGGTGACGGACGAAGCAGCAAGAGCGGCCTGCAACGTGGTGAGGTCGGAGAAGGTCCCAGCCGCCGCGTCCGCGCCCGACGCCACATACCGGAAGGTGCCGGTGTTGGTGCCGTCGTTGATGGTCAGCGTGTCACCGTCGACAGAGGCGGTATTGGTGCCGACAACGGCGCCGGCGCCGGTGCCGCCGGTCGTGAAGTCGTTGGTGAAGTCGGTTCCGGTCAGCGTGATGGTGCCCGCGTTTTCCGAGACATTGCTGGCGCCGAACGCCGTCTCGAGAGCCGACTGCAGGCTGGCGGCGTCGGTGAACGCGACGTTGCTGCCCGCACCACCCGAAGCGTCGTCGTCAAACTCGAAGGTGACGGTGTTGCCGTTATAGGTGATTTCGATTGTCTGGCCGTCAGTGAGGTCGTTGGCCAGATCGGTTGCGTCGATTTCCAGCGAAGCCGTGCTGGAGGCCGTCGCTGCACCCAGGACCGAAGCCAGCGTGGCGGAACTGGTCGCTTCCGCCGGATCACCCGGGGTGTCGGCAGCGATGGCCGAGCCGGTGACGGTCTGCGAGTAGGTCGCGGTCGGCGCGGCTGCCGACTGGGCCTGCTTGGCGATCGACTTGGCGGATTCGACCAGCTTGGTCAGCGAGGAGATGCCGGTGTCGGCGGCCTTCAGGGTCTGCTGAGCCTGACCGATCGAGTCCAGCAGCGAGTTCAGGTCGCTGGCGCGATTGCTGAGGGACTGCGAGGTGAAGAAGTTGGTCGGGTTGTCGAGAGCCGAGTTGACCTTCTTGCCGGTGGCAAGGCGGTTCTGCGTCATGCTCATCAGCTGAGCGGTCGACTGCAGGGAGAGGAGGTTCTGACGGACGGAAGCCGACAGGGTGATATTGGAAGCCATAGTGTCTCAACCTTTCTGGTCGTGGTTCTATCTGCGATCCATCCGGATCGCTCGTGGTGATGGCATGGCTCCCATCAAAGCCCCGTAAAAAAACGTGGTTAACGAGTTGATATCCGATGTTCGTCAGCGCGTGTTTTACGAAGCGTTGCTTCATGTTTTGGTAACGTGTTGCCGGCGCAATTCGTTAACATTTCCACGCCGCCGTGCTGCATCGCACCGATGTGGCGAAACGATTCAAACCTGAAAGTCCGCATGCGGGGTGTCGTCGCCTTGCGGCTCCGCCGGTTGCAATGCGTTCTGGCCATAGGCTTTCTGCCGAAGCAGGATCTCGTCCTTGCGCGCGCGCCGGCGTCGTTCGCGCTCCTCGCGCTCGCGTTCGAGCACGGCGTGGCATTGCGGATCGAGGGCAGGATCGCGGGTCAGGGTGTTTGGCGCATGTTGCGGCACAGATGCCTGCTGCGAGGCATTGACGCTTTGCGACGGCGAAAGATCGGTGCGGACCACGTTACTGCGGCCGACAGCGGTTCGCGCGACGCTGTCGCGTGGTCTCACCGTGTGGCTTGTGTCCAAAGTCACCTCCCGGCGCGTGACGCGCACGAAGCAGAGCGGGATGACGGGACGCTAGTACCGGGACGTTAACTTGCTGTTAGGAAATTGGGTAAACCTGCATCGATTCGCGTTACTCGAAATGAGCCTTCATAGCACGCGGCTGACCGCGAGCGGCTGCCCCGTGCTTGCGCCGGGTGCATTGGTACGGCCGGTCGCGCCATAGGTCGAGGGGGCGGTCTTTCGCGCGAGTTGGTCCGAGACACCGCGCATGATGCCTTCCGACACCGCATGGGCGGTGGCGAGGACGGTCAGATTGATCTGCAGGAGCGCGCGAAACTCCTCATGTCTGCGCTTGAGCTCGGCGAGCGGCTGCTGGTGTTGCGGCGGCAGCGCCGCCAGCATCGTCTTGAGATGGCTGGTTCCGGCATAATAGCGGTTTGCCAGATCGGCCTTTTCGGCCTGAAGCTGCGTGGCCTGGGCGAGCTTGCCGGCCCGCACCAGCTCGGTTTCCTGCGCGACGATGCGCAGGATATTGTCCATCGTTGCTGTCAGGTCCGACATGACGACGTCAGGCTGCGCATGTGCGGTCATCGTCGTGCCCCCGCTGTAACGTCGCCAGCGCTGCTGTATTCCTGCTGCGCCATCAATGTTCGGTAGACTTCGGGCGCGATCCCGACGCCGCCCTGCTTGGCAAAAGTCTTCGCGTATTCATCGGTCAGGAATGAGCGCCAGACGCCGAGCGCCTTGTCGCCGCCCATGGGGCCTTCGCCATCCATGGCCGTGAACATCTGGTTGAACATCGTATTGAGATAGACCGCTTCGAACTCTTCCGACGCCTGGCGGGCCTTCTCGTTTCTGGCAGCCGGCGATTTCGCGTCACCAAGCTGCTGCTGCGCAGCAAGCATGGCAGCGACCGATTTCACGCTCGATGCCGTTTTCAGGTCGAAAGCTGTGGTCATCACATCACCTCAATATCGGCCTGGATCGCACCGGCGGCCTTGATCGCTTGCAGGATTGCGATCAGGTCGCGCGGGCTCAGGCCCAGTGCATTCAATCCATCCACCAGTTGCTGCAGCGATACGCCGGCGCGCACGATCGCGAGCTTGCGGCCGTCTTCCTGGACGCCGACTTGTGTCCGCGGCACCACCACCGTCTGGCCCTCCGAGAACGGCGCCGGCTGGCTGACTTGCGGCGCTTCCGAAATCGTCACGGTGAGGTTGCCTTGCGCGACGGCGACGGTGGACACGCGCACGTCGCGCCCCATCACGATCACGCCCGAACGCTCGTCGATCACGATCTTGGCGGCGAGATCCGGTTCGATCTGCAATTGCTCGATCTCGGTCAGCAGCGCGACCATGTTGCTGTCGCTCTTGCCGGGCAAGGTGAGCTGCACCGTTGATTGATCGAGCGGCTCCGCGGTCGCCGAGCCCATGAAGTCATTGATCGCAGCCGCGATCCGCTTGGCGGTCGTAAAATCGGGATTGCGCAGCGCCAGCCGCACCTTGTTCAGCCGGTTGAGCTGGAAGTCGATCTCGCGCTCGATGATCGCGCCGTTGGAAATGCGGCCGACCGTCGGTACGCCGCGGGTGATCTTGGCGGCTTCGCCCTCGGCCTGGAAGCCGGCGATCGCGACCGAACCCTGTGCGACCGCATAGACATTGCCGTCGGCGCCGAGCAGAGGGGTGACCAGCACGGTGCCGCCCTGCAGGCTTTTGGCATCACCCAGCGCGGAGACGGTGACGTCGATGCGGGTGCCCTGGGTCCCGAAGGGTGGCAGATTTGCCGTTACCATTACCGCGGCGACATTGCCGGTACGCAATTGCTGGCCGCGGACATTGACGCCGAGGCGTTCGAGCATCGCCTGCAGGGACTGGCGGGTGAATGGAATGTTGTTGAGGGTATCTCCGGTGCCGTTCAGGCCGACGACCAGGCCGTAGCCGATCAGCTGATTCTGCCGGACGCCTTCGACATTCGCGAGATCCTTGATGCGGGACGTGGCCTCGGCCGGTCCCGCAACAGCGATCAGCGCCAGAGCCGCAAATGCCGCGCGCGCAATTTCAAATGTCCTCGACATCATGCTCCCCACGAGGGCCGGACCTCGCGGAGCACGATGCGAGCGGCGTGCCAGACCGGTATCAGGTTTTAAGTCTCTGAATTGTCTATAGTTTTGAAATCGGGCGGGGTGGCTGGACCGAGCTTCAGGGCGGCACGGCCTGCCGCCGCCCGGCAGCTTTTGCCGCACGATTTACGCTCGGTTAACCATGACGGTCCAAGCTCCCGGCATGCGAGTTTCAGCCAGTTCGACCCATTCGACGGTGCGGGACACCCCGCTGGCCCGGCGCGCCGGCGGCGGAGCCTTTTCGCTCGGCGACAGTGCCAGCGGTGCAACCCGGGTCGGGTCCGGACAGTTGCAGGCCATCTCGGGGCTTGACGTTCTGGTCGCGCTGCAGGGCGTCGAAGACAAGACCGAGCGCCGAAAGCGGGCCGTGCGACGCGGGCAAACCGCTCTGGACGCGCTGGATGCCCTGAAGCTTGGCGTTCTGACCGGCTCGCTCGACCAGCCGGCACTTAACCGGCTCAAAGCCGCGGCAGCCGACCTGACCTCGGAAACCGGCGAGCCGGGGCTGGATCGGGTTCTGGCGGAGATCGATCTGAGAGTTCAGGTCGAGATTGCCAAGTTATCCCGCCGATGACCGCATCGCGATCGTGCGGTGCTCTAAAGTTGTGCGATTCCAAGTACATATTATGACATACCCTGTGGCACCGCGAAATAAATCGCAGTTGTAGGGCCCAGCCCGCCTCGCTATAAGCTCGCCCGCGTGAAGGGGTGACTCGCGCACGCGGGAGTAGAACGGAATGTCGGCTAAGCTGAAGGATTACCGGCCTACGGAAAAAGAGCCGTTCATGAACGAGAAGCAGCGCGACTATTTCCGCGCCAAGCTTCTGGCCTGGAAAGAGGATATTCTCAAAGAGGCGCGCGAGACCCTGCAGCATCTGCAGGACGAGAACCAGAACCACCCGGATCTCGCCGACCGCGCTTCCTCGGAAACCGACCGCGCAATCGAATTGCGCGCACGCGATCGCCAGCGCAAGCTGATCGCAAAAATCGATGCTGCGCTCGCGCGGATCGATGAGGGCACCTACGGCTATTGCGAGGAAACCGGCGAGCCGATTTCGCTGCGCCGCCTCGAAGCGCGTCCGATCGCCACCCTGTCGATCGAGGCGCAGGAGCGCCACGAGCGTCGCGAGCGCGTCTATCGCGACGACTGAAGGCTTTTCGACGCGCCGCTTGGATATCAGCGAGCGGCGTGAACATGTCTGTCGGACGGCAAATTGTCCGGGGCAGGGCGGCTCGATGCCGCTCGATGCCTGATAGGACGTCATCGGCCGCAGCCCTCATTGACAATTCAGGCTCGCTGCCGCAGGTGCCTGACTGTGCAGCACAGGACAGGGCATGGCCGCGGCTGATACGAGCACCGAACTGATCCAGGTTGTGGCGCTGCTCGGCGCCGGTGTGATCGCCGCCCCGGTTTTCATGCGACTCGGCCTCGGTTCGGTCCTCGGCTATCTCGCCGCTGGCCTTGTGATCGGGCCGTTCGGACTGCAGCTGTTCACGCACCCCCAAGCCATCCTGCATGTGGCCGAACTGGGCGTGGTGATGTTCCTGTTCCTGATCGGGCTGGAGATGCAGCCGTCGCGATTGTGGGGATTGCGGCGGGAAATCTTCGGGCTCGGTCTGGCCCAGGTCGCGTTTTGCGGGCTTTTGCTGACCGGCGTCGGAATGGGGTTTGGGCTTGCGCCCAAGGTCGCCTTCTTTGCCGCCATGGGTTTCGTGCTGACCTCAACCGCGGTGGTCGCGCAGGTTCTCAACGAGCGCGGCGACACCGGCAGTCCGGAAGGCCAGCGCATGATCTCGATCCTGCTGCTGGAGGATCTCGCGATCGTGCCGCTGCTGGCGCTGGTCGCCCTGCTTGCGCCGGGCGGCGAGAGCAGCGGGGAGCCGGCGTGGCTGGCGATCGTCATCGCGATCGCGGCAGTGATCGTCCTGCTTGCCGCCGGACGCTGGCTGCTCAATCCGATCTTCGCCCTGCTCGCTGCCGCGCGCGCACGCGAGGTGATGACCGCTGCGGCATTGCTGGTCGTGCTCGGCTCCGCGCTATTGATGCAGTTCGCCGGCCTGTCGATGGCGATGGGTGCGTTCGTCGCCGGTGTGATGCTGTCGGAATCGTCGTTTCGTCACCAGCTCGAAGCCGATATCGAGCCGTTCCGCGGCATTCTGCTGGGACTGTTCTTCATCGGCGTCGGCATGTCGCTCGATCTCTCGGTGCTGATGACAGACTGGCGCTTCATGATTGCCGGCGTCATCATCTACATGGTGGTGAAGTCGATCGGGATCTATGTCGTCGCGCGGCTGTTCAAGGCGCCGAACCGGGAGGCGATCTACCGCGCGGCGCTGTTCTCGCAGGGCGGCGAATTCGCGTTCGTACTATATTCGGCCGCCGCAACCGCGGGCATCTTCACCGGCCGTGTCAACGCGCTCATGACCACGGTGGTTATCATCTCGATGGCGCTGACGCCACTCGCCATCATCGCGCTGCGCTGGCTGACGCCGAACCGGGAGCAATCGCTCGACGGCGTGGAAGAACCGCGCGGTCTCGCCGCCAGCGTGCTGGTTATCGGCTTCGGCCGTTTTGGGCAGGTCGCCAGCCAGTCATTGCTCGCGCGTGGCTACGATGTCACCATCATCGACAACGATACCGAGATGATCCGCAGCGCCGCCGATTTCGGCTTCAAGGTCTATTACGGCGACGGCGCCCGGCTCGACTTGCTGGAATCGTCGGGTGCCCGCAAGGCAAAGCTGATCGCGGTCTGTGTCGACAACCGCCATTCCGCGACGCGCATCGCCGAAATCGTCATGGCCGATTTTCCGCAGGCCAAGCTCATGGTGCGTTCCTTCGACCGCGAGCACGCGCTAGAGCTGGTGCATCATGGCGTCGAGACGCAGGTGCGTGAAACCTTCGAGTCGGCGATGAAATTCGGCGAGATGGCGTTGCGCGAGCTCGGTGTTCCGGACGCGGAGGCTGCGGAGATTGCAGATGAACTGCGCCGACGCGATGCCGAGCGCTTTGCTCTGGAGGTTGCCGGCGGTTTCGGCTCCGGTCGCGATCTGATGCATGGCAACGTGCCGAAGCCGACGCCGCTGACGAAGCCGAAACAGGCAGGCCGCGTTCTGGGCGAGCAGCCTCCGCTCGATCAGGTTTAGCCGGGCGGCTAGCCGCGACGCATCAGGTACCAGGCGAGCGCTGCCGGAATGCCGAAGATCGGGATGAAGGCGCCGATCTCATTGAGCACCGGGATGCCGACACGGATATGACCATAGAGTCCGTTCAGTACGGAAATCACGAGCCAGACCCAGATGAAATACCAGGTGCCGTCAAAGTTCAGGCCCGCGAAACGCGGTCCGTAATGCATGACGGCGAGCAATGCGACGCCGATGACGACGAACATCAGAATATGCATGGCATGATACCTCCCCCCCGGCCGCGCAACCATAACAAACGAAGCAGCCAAAGCGAGCGCGGCCTCCGGCGGGGAGTGTGCCGGAGGCCGCGTCATATCGCCTTCCCGGTATGCAAGCCGGGGCGGCGTGGGAGCTCTTGTCGTTCCGGTGGGCTGCCGAAGTTAGAACGGCAGCAAAATGTCCATGACCTGCTGTCCGTAACGCGGCTGCTGCATGTCGGTGAGCTGGCCGCGTCCGCCATAGGCGATGCGGGCCTGCGCGATCTTCGTCGATTCGATCGTGTTGTCGCTCTCGATGTCTTCCGGACGGACGACGCCGGCCACGACCAGCTCGCGCACTTCGAAATTGACGCGCACTTCCTGACGGCCTTCGATCACGAGATTGCCGTTCGGCAACACCTGCGTGACCACGCCGGCAATGTTGGTATTGATCTCGTCCTTACGGTCGGTGTTGCCTTTGCCGTCCATCGTGGTGGCGGATTCAGTGGCGATCAGCGTGCTCGGAACCTTGGCCCTGATCAGGCCGGGCAGAGCTGACCGGCCGAGGAAATCCTTCACGGCCGCTTCCTCGCCCGCCGTGCGACGGCGCTGGGTCTCGTTCTCGACCTTGGCCTTGTCGTCGATCTTGACCTTGACGGTCAGGATGTCGCCAACCTGGTGCGCGCGCTGATCCTTGAAGAAGGCACGCGAGCCATTTCGCCACAGCGAGTTCGGGTTGAAGGAGGCCGGCTGCGGCATGGGCATCGGCATCTGCACTGGCTTGTAGCCAGGCGCGGCGGTGGGGTTGTCGACCGGGGAGAGCGGTGGCGCTTCGCCGATCGTCTTGAGGCGATCGATCGACGAACAGCCGCCAAGCAGCCCTGCAACCAGCACGATGCGGATGTTTCGCGACAGCGAATGAAAAGCGGACATGACTTTACTCTGCCTTGATCTGGGCGTTACGCGAGTTGGCGTCGGAATTGGCGTTGTTGTGGTTTTGCATCGCGCTCACGATGCGCGGTGTCAGCGATGTCACGGTGACCTGGCTCGGACCAGTGACGATGCCCTGGATCACGCGCTTGGACTGGATGTTCAGCACGTTGACGGTATCGCCGAGCGAACCGACCTCCTCGGCCTTGCCGCGCGCCGTCAGCACGATGCCCGGTACCTCGTAGACGATCAGTACTGGCTCATTGCGCTTGACCAGTTGAGGGCGCGCGAGATCGGTGCTGCGGATCACCTGTCCAGCGCGGACGTTTTGTTGCAGCGACATTCCGATGGCGGCGTCCAGTTCTCGGACGCTGTCGGCCTGCACTTCGGATTTCGGCCGCCGCTCGATGGCGACGTCGCCATCCCGCAGCACCTCGCCGCGCGCAATCGGGCGTGCGAGAACCACGGCTTCGAGGGTTTCCTGGGCGGTGCCGGTGACACGGAGCTGCGACGCGCCGGACCGAAGCGTCATGTCGAAGCGGCCGCCGCGCGGGTCGAATGTCATCCGTACCGGGACCAGCGGGCCCGATTGCATCGGATCGAGATGCAGCGTCGGTGCCGGTGCGTCGAGCACGACGGAGATATTCGCGGCATCGGAGAGGCGGAGCCGTTCCGCGGCAATTTCGGCGATCCGGCGCTTGATTTCGTTCGCACCGACCATGCGGCTGGCGCGGGTCACCGATACTTCCAGCAAGCCTTCCGCATCGACAGCGACATCGTGAGGCCGCAGCGCCGCGATCACATGCGCGACCCCGACGCTTCCGGTCTGGCCGAGGTCCGGGGCGCGAAACACCGCGATGTCGGCCTTGGCCGATGCGACATCCGCAACCAGATCGCCGATGCGGACAAGTTCGCCGGAGACGAGAACGGTCGGCCGCAGCGTCTGCGCGTCGGCGGAGGTTGTGGCGATCACGATAGCGGCCAGCGTTGCAAGTCGCGTCAGCATCGGTCCTGCTCCTTATCGCATCATGCCGGAGGTGGATTGCAGCATCTGGTCGGCGGCGGACACGACCTTGGCGTTCATTTCATAGGCGCGTTGCGCGGCAATCAGGTCGGAGATTTCGCTGACGGCTTCGACATTGGCTTGCTCGAGCGAACTCTGCAGCAAGCTGCCGAAGCCGAGCGTGCTTGGGGTCCCAAGTTGCGGCGTGCCGGACGAGGGTGTTTCCAGGAACAGGTTGTCGCCGATGCCTTGCAGGCCCGACTTGTTGACGAACACCGCGACCTGAATCTGCCCGGCCTGTGTCGGCGTGGTCGACCCGGGTGGCGTGACCATGACCTGGCCCTGCGCATTGATCGTCAGTCCCGATGAATTCACCGGGATCGTGATCGCTGGCTGCACCAGATTGCCCTGGGCAGTGACCAGGCGGCCGGTGGCGTCGATCGCGAACGAGCCATCGCGCGTATAGGCGGTGCGGCCGTCGGGCATGGTGATCGGAAAGAAGCCTTCGCCGCGAATGGCGACGTCGGTTTCCTTGCCGGTGGTCAGGATCGCACCTTGTGTCATCAGGCGCGGCGTACCGACGGTCTTGACGCCGGAGCCGAGTTCGACCCCGGACGGCAGGATATTGCCCTGTTCCGACGTTTGCGTGCCCACCCGCCGAACCTGTTCGTAGAGCAGGTCCTGAAATTCCGCGCGCTGCCGCTTGTAGCCGGTCGTGCGCATGTTCGCGATGTTGTTGGAGATGACCTGGACGTTGAGTTCCTGGGCCATCATCCCCGTCGCAGCGGTGTGAAGCGCTCGCATGACAGTTCCTCGTTGTTACGCCGGTACTTCGGCCAGGCGCTCGATTGCCGAACGCCGGGTATCGCCGTGCTGCTGCAGGAGGTCGGAGACCTTGGAATAGTGGCGGCTGACCTCGATCATCCGGGTCATTTCCACGATTGCCTTGACGTTGGATTGTTCGAGTGCGGCCTGGATGACATTGGGGAACTGAGCGGGGGTCGGCTGCATATCCGCAGGCGTGGAAAAGTTGGATGAGCCGTCCTTTTGCAGACGCTGGCTGTTCGCGAACTCGACAAGTCGCAGCCGGCCGCGCACGCCCTCCGGCACGGCGATGGTGCCATCGCGGCTGATCGTGATGTCCTTGTCATTGGCTTGGAACTGGATCGGGCCGGCTTCACCCAACACCCGGTGGCCCTCGGACGTGATCAGCTCGCCAGCTGCATTGATCTGGAACGATCCGTTGCGGGTATAGCGTTCGCCGTTCGGTGTTTGCACCACCATGAAGGCCTTGCCGTCGATCGCGACATCGAGCGGGTTGCCGGTCTGGCGCATTGGACCCTGGCTCAGGTCATGCCAGGTCGAGCGGTCCTGGACATAAGACATCTTCCGGTCGGCATGCGCGAAGTCGTTATGGCGCGCGCCCGGCATCATGAATTCTTCGAACACCGCCGTGCCACCCTTGAAGCCGGTGGTGTTGATGTTGGCGATGTTGTTCGACACCACTTCGAGTTCGCGCCGCAGCGACATCTGCCGCGACAGCCCGATCAGAAGAGCATTCTCCATCACAATTCTCCCCAAGCCCGTAGCGGCGATCACCCTCCCGAGGCGGTCTTCCGCAGTGTCCGCCGGCTCTCCCAAGCCCGCGGACAACCGGTACTCTGCAGTGGCCGTGCCAACTCTGATTATTCCGACTTATCAATGGCTTGGCTTAAATCCCGCGGAGGGCGGGGGCGGTGCGGCGGCAATTCCGGCAGGGCCTACCCGGCAAAAACTTCCTGGCTGAGGGCGGTTGGAAAGTTTTCGTTAACCATCGTGGCGGTAACGTCCTCGCACAGGTTGCGACGGCTTCATGGCAAGCCCGCGCCACAGGGGGCATATGTCATGGCCGACAAGAACAAGCGCGCCGAAGCCGACGAGCCGGCCGACGATGCCGCGAAGGCGGGGGCGGCTCCGAAGTCCAAGAAGAAGCTGATCGTGATTGGCGCCGCTGCCTTGCTGGTGCTGGGCGGTGGCGGCGGAGCGGCCTTCTTCATGATGAAGAAAGCGCCTGAACCGGTGGTGGCCGCGCCGGTGGCAAAGCCGCCGGCATTCCTCGATCTGCCCGATACGCTCGTCAATCTTTCCAATACCGGCGCCGACCGGCCGCAATATCTGAAAGTGAAGATCGTCCTCGAACTGCCCGACGCCGCGATGGTCCAGCAAGTGCAGCCAGTGATGCCGCGGGTTATGGATTCGTTTCAAACCTACTTGCGGGAACTGCGCCCGACCGATCTCGACGGCTCCGCCGGTCTTTACCGGTTGAAGGAGGAGCTGACCCGGCGGGTCAACTACGCCATCGCACCGAACCGCGTGAACGCCGTTCTCTTCAAGGAAATCGTGGTCCAGTGACGACAGACGATCAGGAACCGGTTGCAGCGGATTGGGGGCTTCCCGCCGGAGCCGGCGACGCCTCCGACGTCACCACGTCGCCGCCACCTTCGCTGAGCAGATCCACAAGCTCGTCCGGCATCAGCGACCAATGGGCCGCGATGGTCGACGAGAACAAGCTCAGCCAGAAGACGTCGTCGGAGCGCGTTCTCAATCAGGAGGAAATCGACGGGCTGCTCGGGTTCAGCCTCGCCGATGTCAACTTCAACGACAATTCCGGCATTCGAGCCATCATCGATTCCGCGATGGTGTCCTACGAGCGTCTGCCGATGCTCGAAATCGTCTTCGACCGGCTGGTCCGGCTGCTGACGACGTCCTTGCGCAATTTCACCTCCGACAATGTCGAGGTCTCGCTCGACCGCATTACATCGGTGCGCTTCGGTGACTACATCAACTCGATCCCGCTGCCGGCGATCCTGGCCGTGTTCAAGGCCGAGGAGTGGGACAATTTCGGGCTGTTCACGGTCAATTCCAGCCTGATCTATTCGATGATCGATGTGCTGCTCGGCGGACGGCGCGGCTCCGGCGCGATGCGGGTCGAAGGCCGGCCCTACACCACGATCGAAACCAGCCTCGTCAAGCGCATGGTCGAGGTGATTCTCGCCGATGCCGAACAAGCCTTCAAACCGCTGTCGCCGGTCCGTTTCAACATCGACCGGATCGAGAGCAATCCGCGCTTTGCTGCGATCACGCGCCCGGCCAATGCGGCCATCCTGGTGCGCCTGCGCATCGACATGGAAGACCGCGGCGGCAGCGCCGAGCTGCTTCTGCCCTATGCGACCATCGAGCCGATCCGCGGCGTCCTGCTGCAGATGTTCATGGGCGAGAAGTTCGGCCGTGATCAAATCTGGGAAGAGCATCTGGCGACCGAAATCGGTCAGGCCGAAATCAGCGTCGATGCGGTGCTGTACGAGCAGCGTTTGCCGCTGCGCCAGATGATGGGCCTGAAAGTCGGCGATACGCTGCCGCTCGAAATCCGCCCCGACGCGATGATCACCTTGCGCTGCGGCGACGTACCCCTGACCGAAGGACGCATGGGGCGGGTCGGCGATCGGGTCTCGGTCCGGGTAGCCAAGCCGCTGCGCAAGCCGAAGATGACTTACGCCATGTTCGAGAATGCCGACGACACCAAGAAGCGCGTGGAGGCACCGTGAGCTACGGATTCGGACTGACCATCGAATCGCTGGTGGCGATCCTGCTGCTGTTGACGATTCTCTATTGCGCGCGGCTGAACAAGCAGATCGAACGGCTCAAGGCCGACGAAAAGCTGATGAAGGCGAGCGTGACCGAGCTGGTGCTGGCGACGGAACGCGCCGAAAGGGCGATCGCCGGTCTGAAGCTGACCGCCAACGAGGCCGAAGGCACGCTGGGCGCGCGGTTGCGCGAAGCCGAGGCCTATTGCAAGGCGATGGCCACGAGCCTGAACGCCGGCGAGGATGTGCTGAGCCGGCTGCGCAAGAT
>JAEZBA010000287.1 GCA_023430245.1 Pseudomonadota bacterium | reverse complement strand
GGCTGGCGCCTTCCTCAACCAGGATTTCACGTTTTCCGGCGTGATTGGGCTGCCCGACCACACCTTCCTGTTCCATCCGCTCCATCAGCGAGGCGGCCCGGTTATAGCCGATCTGCAGGCGCCGCTGAATGTAGCTGGTCGAGGCCTTGCGGTCGCGCACCACCACTTCCACGGCCTGCTGGTAAAGATCCTTTTCCGCGCCCATCCCGGTGGAGTCGAACACCGCGCCGTCCTCGTCTTCGGATTCGTCGCGGGTCACTTCTTCGAGATATTGCGGCACGCCCTGCGACTTCAGGTGGCGCACCACCTTCTCCACCTCGTCGTCCGCGACGAATGGTCCGTGGACGCGGCTGATGCGGCCGCCGCCCGCCATGTACAGCATGTCGCCCTGGCCGAGCAGCTGCTCGGCGCCCTGCTCGCCGAGAATGGTGCGGCTGTCGATCTTCGACGTGACCTGGAACGAGATGCGGGTCGGGAAATTCGCCTTGATGGTGCCAGTGATGACGTCGACCGAGGGGCGCTGGGTCGCGAGCACCACATGGATGCCGGCGGCGCGCGCCATCTGCGCCAGCCGCTGGATCGCGCCTTCGATATCCTTGCCGGCAACCATCATCAGGTCGGCCATTTCGTCGACGATGACCACGAGATAGGGCAGTTCCTCGAATTCGAGATCCTCCTTCTCGTAGATCGCTTCGCCCGATTCCTTGTCGTAGCCGGTATGCACGGTGCGGGTCAGCACCTCGCCCTTGGCCTTGGCTTCGTTGACGCGGGTGTTGTAGCCGTCGATGTTGCGGACGCCGAGCTTCGACATCTTCTTGTAGCGCTCTTCCATCTCGCGCACGGCCCATTTCAGCGCGACCACGGCTTTCTTCGGATCGGTGACGACCGGCGTCAGCAGATGCGGGATGCCGTCATAGACCGAGAGTTCGAGCATCTTCGGATCGATCATGATCAGCCGGCATTGATCGGGCCGCAGCTTGTAGAGCAGCGACAGCAGCATGGTGTTGATCGCGACCGATTTGCCGGAGCCGGTGGTGCCGGCGATCAGAAGATGCGGCATGCGCGCGAGGTCGACCACCACCGGCTCGCCGCCGATGGTCTTGCCGAGGCAGAGCGGCAGTTTGGCCGGCGTATTGTTGTATTCCGGCGCCGCCAGCATCTCGCGGAAATAGACCTTCTCCCGGAATTCGTTCGGCAATTCGATGCCGATGGCGTTGCGGCCCGGAACCACGGCGACACGCGCGGACACCGCGCTCATCGAACGGGCGATGTCGTCGGCGAGGCCGATGACGCGCGACGACTTGATGCCGGGTGCGGGCTCGAGCTCGTAGAGCGTCACCACCGGCCCGGGCCGCGCATTGATGATCTCGCCCTTGACGCCGAAATCTTCCAGCACGCTTTCCAGCGACTCGGCATTTTCCTCGATGTCCTCGGCGCTCATCGTTGCCTTGTCGCTCGCTTTCGGCGCGGCGAGAAGATTGAGGGCCGGCAAGACGAAGGCGCCGGAGCGCTTGGCCGGCTTCGGAGCGGGCTTGGCGCGGGCCTTGCGCGGCGCGGGCTGTTCGTCCTCTTCCTCTTCCGCTTCGTCCGGATCGTCGTCGTAATCGTCTTCGTCGTCGTATGCCTCTTCCTCGGGCTCAGCGCGCATGCGGGGCTCGGTGCGTGCCGCACCGGCGGCGGGTTTTGCGGGACGAACCGCAATCTCGTCATCGTCCGACAGGCGCCGCCGGATGAACAACGATAGCCGCGCCTTGGCGCTCAGCATCAGATGCACAAGCCAGCCAAGTGATACCGAACCGCTCTCCTCTTCCTCCTCGAAAGCCTCGGCCTCGCGGTGGATGTCCTCGGCGAGATCGCCGCGCTTGCGGAAGCCGAAGCCGAGCACGATGGCGGTGGCCGCCAGCGCCGCGACGCCGATCACGCTTGCCAGCACGAAGCGGCTGGTGCCCGATGTGCCGAACAAAAACAGCGGCAGCCGCACGATGGCGTCGCCGGTGACGCCGCCCATCCCGGCCGGAAGCGGCCAGCCGATGGTGCGTGGCAGACAGGATGCGAATGCGGCCGACAGAATAAGCGCGACGATCCAGAATCCCAGCCGCAGCCAGCGGCGGCCAGGCGCGCGATGCGTCACCAGCCGCCATCCCCAGGCCGCGACCGGCAGCACCAGCATGATCGACGCCAGGCCGAAAAGCTGGACCGACAGATCGGCGAAGATGGCGCCGCTGCGTCCGAGCCAGTTGCGCACCGGCGCATCGGTCGCATGACTGAGACTCGGATCCTGCACCGACCAGGTCGCCAGCGCGACGGTCAGCAGCAAAGCCACCAGCAGCAGCGTGATGCCGCAGCACTCGCCCACGCGCCGGCGGATCGCGGCGCGCAGATCGTCGGAGAGGAATTCGAACCGGTCGAGACCGCGCTGACTGATGGCTGGCATGCGCGCTACCCGAGCACCGACACGAGGCGATGCAGCGCCTCGGCGGTGGTTGCGTTGTCATGCACCATGGCGATGCGGATATAGTCGCGGCCCGGGTTGTTGCCGTCGGCGTCGGTGAACGAAGCGAATTCGCCCGGCAGCACGCGAAGGCCCGCCTCGCGCCACAGCCGTTCGGTCACCGTCACGCTGCCGCCCTGCGCCGACACGTCGAGCCACAGAAAGAAGCCACCGGGCGGACGCTTGTATCCGTAGCGGTCGCCGACGATCTGGTCGGCGAGATCGAATTTCTGCGCGTAAGCCTTACGATTCTCGATCACATGTATCTCGTCGTCGAGCGCCGCCGCAGCGACGGCCTGCGCCGGCATCGGAACCTGCGGCGCTGAATTGTTCCGGTATTCCAGGAAGCGGGTGAGAAACTCGCGGTCGCCGGCGACGAAACCGACGCGCAGGCCCGGCAGGTTCGAACGCTTCGACAGCGAATTGAAGGCAATGGCGTTGGAATAATCCGCTCCCGCAACTTCGAGAATCCCCGTCGGCTTTTCGCCGAAATAGATTTCCGAATAGCACTCGTCGGAAAACACCATGAAGTCATGCTTGCGGGCGAGCGCGACCAGGCGCGTGAGGTAGTCACGGCTGGCTACCGAACCCTGCGGATTGGCGGGCGAGGCGATGTAGAAGGCGATTGTGCGCGCGAGCAGCGCATCGTCGAGCGCATCGAGATCGGGCAGGAAATCGCTCGCAGCCGTTGCCGGCATGTAGACGGTCTCGCAATGTGAGGCTGATGCGCCGGCCGAATAGGCGCCATAGCAGGGATTGGGTACCAGGATCGCGGGCCGTCCCGCACGCGGTGCGGCGTTGCGCGCAGCGGCGAGTGCGGCGAGGAACAGGCCCTCGCGGGTGCCGTTGAGCACCAGCACTTCCGATTCCGGATCGAGCGGGCGCGGCAGCGCGTAACGGCGGCTCAGCCAGCCGGTGACGGATTTGCGGAACAGCTCGGTGCCCTTGTTGGCCGGATATTTCCCGAGTTCGGCGATATGCTTCGCGAAGACCGGGCCGGCAAAGGCCGGCACCGGATGCTGCGGCTCGCCGATGGCGCAATTGATTGCGGGCTTTCCAGGTTCGATCGGCGCCAGCAATTCGTTCAGGCGCGCAAAGGCCGACCGATTCTGCGTGCGCGGATCGGCCGTCCGCGCGGACGACGGGGGCTGTTCGCGTTCGGCGGCATTCATGAACCTCACGCCCATTTCGGCCGGATTACTCGATGCGGCCAAAGCCTAGGCGGCGCTGGTTAAGGTCCGATTAACCATCGACCCTTGGTAACGGTTCCTGGCGGCGGCGCGCGCCAGAAAACGAGCCCCGAAAAAGAAAAGAGGCCCCGGTGTTACGACCGGAGCCTCCATTCGGCGAAGGGACGGTGCCGGGTATACGCCCCGCCGCGCGACGCTTCGAGCGTCCTACATGTTGTAGGCGCGCTCTCCGTGTTCGGTGAGATCGAGGCCTTCGCGTTCCTTGTCCACGGTAATGCGCAGGCCGACGATGATGCTGATCACGAACAGAATGATCGCGGTGCCGACACTCGTCCACACGAGGGTCAGCAGCACGCCCTTGGTCTGGGCGATCATCTGCGTCGCGAAGTCGTACTCCGCCACTTTGCCGGTGACGTAGTCGAAGATGCCGGTGCCACCAAGCGCCGGATTGACCAGGATGCCGGTGCCGAGCGCACCGACGATTCCGCCGATGGCATGGACGCCGAACACGTCCAGCGCGTCGTCGTAACCGAAGGCATGCTTGATGGCCGAGCAGAAGAACAGGCACACCACGCCGGACACGAGGCCGAGCACGATCGCACCCATCGGACCGGAGAAGCCCGCCGCCGGGGTGACGGCGACCAGACCGGCGACAGCGCCGGTCACGATGCCGAGCAGCGACGGCTTACCCTTGATCATCCATTCGGCGATCATCCACGACATTGCGGCGCCGCAGGTCGCGACGAAGGTGTTGATCATCGCCAGTGCCGCGGTTCCGTTGGCTTCGAGGTTGGAGCCGACGTTGAAGCCGAACCAGCCAACCCACAGCAGCGAGCCGCCGATCATGGTCATGACCATCGAGTGAGGCGGCATCACTTCCTTGCCGTAACCCGTGCGCTTGCCGACCATGATGGCGGCGACCAGTCCTGCAACACCAGCGTTGATATGCACCACGGTGCCGCCGGCGAAGTCGATCGCACCCCACGAGAAGATCTTGCCGGCGTCGGCGAGAACTTCGTCCAGCGCAGCTTGCGCCTTGGTCTTGGCAGCTTCGTCGGTCGCGGCCGCAACGGCTTTCGCGGCGGCGTCGACGGCGTCCGGGCCGGCCCAGTACCTGACCATGTGCGCGATCGGGAAGTAGATGAAGGTGACCCAGAGCGGGATCAGCAGAGCCACCGCGGAGAACTTCATCCGCTCCGCAAAGGCGCCGACCATCAGCGCGGGCGTGATCATCGCGAAGGTCATCTGGAAGGCGATGAAGGCGTATTCCGACACGCCGACGCCGACCGAGAAGGTGCCGCCGAGCGAATCGGTGGTCACTCCCGACAGGAACGCTTTCGAGAACCCGCCGATCCATGCCGATCCGCCTGTGAAGGCGAGGCTGTAGCCGTAGATCACCCAGATCAGGCCGCAGATGCAGACCGAATAGAAGACATGCATCAGCACCGACAGCATGTTCTTGGGGCGAACCAGGCCGCCATAGAACAGCGCGAGACCTGGAATAGTCATCAGCAGCACGAGTACCGCCGAGGTCATAAGCCAAGTGTTATCGGCCTTGCTGAGTACGGGGTCGGCGAAGGCTGGACCCGCAGCCAGCGAGGCCGCTGCCAAAACAGCGGCGGTCAGTCCGGCCCGGGTTGGAAACTTGAACGACATAATTGAGCTCCTGTCCGAATGCGTCGGTTTAGAGGGCGGAGGCGTCTGTTTCGCCGGTGCGGATGCGCACTGCGCTTTCCAGGTTGACGACAAAGATCTTGCCGTCGCCGATCTGGCCGGTCTTGGCCGCGCCGGAAATGGCTTCGATGACTTTGTCGACCTGGTCGGTGGCGACTGCGACCTCGACCTTGAGCTTCGGCAGGAAGCTCACGGCGTATTCGGTGCCGCGATAGATTTCGGTATGCCCCTTTTGACGCCCATAACCCTTGACCTCAGTGACGGTCATGCCGAGCACCCCGATCGCGGTCAGGGCGTCGCGGACCTCGTCGAGCTTGAATGGCTTGATAACGGCCATGACGATTTTCATGTGGTTCGATCCCCGTTGTCCCGAAGCTTGCGTAGTGCTCCGGGCTGTCTCACTCGGGTTCCGGCAGGCATGGTTTCGCCCCCGCAGGCCAGTTCCCGGCCTTTCGTAATCAAACCCCGTGCCACTTCGCCGCAAGGCCACTAACAATCTGATTCAACGAGGAATTTCGGAGGGATGGATTCGTTCTGAGACGCGCCTTTGGGAGCGGCGCACAAAGGGGCGGCAGGATTGCCTAGTAAACAGTCAGCTGCCTGTGCGTGAGTCGGCTGAAATACAAAGCCGGGCCGATTTACAGCCAGCGAAGGTAATTTGGTGGGGCGGCGCGGCCGCAGCGGCGACGGGAGGCCAAAATTTTTCGTCGTCGCGCGTCACATTCGCCCCCGCGACGTCGTCATCGTTGCTCAGACACGGCAATTATGGGGACGCGGCAATGAATGCGCAGCACCAAGCGGAGGTCCGGCTGATGAATCCGCCCGGCCTCTACGATCCGGCTCCGCACGGCTATTCGCATGTCGCGGTGATTTCGCCCGGCACGCGGCTGGTGATCGTCTCCGGCCAGGGCGGCGAGAATGAACGCGGTGAGCTCGCTCCGGATTTCCGCGCGCAGGTCCGTCAGGCGTTTGGCAATCTGCAGATCGCTCTCACGGCGGGTGGCGCTGCATTCGGCGATATTGCCAAACTCACGCTGCTGATCGTCGATCACAACGAGGAGAAGCTTGCGGTCTTCGGCGCCGAACTCGATCGCGTCTGGCCAGCCGGACGGATGAAGCCGGCCTGTACGCTGATTCCGGTGGAGCGCCTCGCGCTCGAGGGCATGCTGTTCGAGGTCGAGGCGATGGCCGTGGCGCGATCGTGAGCGCGACTCGGCCCTCTGACTTTGCGAACGGCTTCGACCACCCGCAGAAGGCGAGGCTCACTCAGCCGAAGCGAAAGCCGTCGAGATTCAGTCCGTGCTTCTGCGACAGCCGCCAGTCCAGCATCAGCAGCCGGTCCTGGCCCCAGAACAATTCGCCCTCGTAGACATAGGTCGGAGCGCCGAACACGCCGATGCGGATCGCTTCCTCGGTGTTGCGCTCATATTCGGCTTTCACCGCCTCGTCTTCGGTCGCGGCCAGCAGCGCTTTGCCGTCGAAGCCGTTCTCGTCGGCGATCGCAATCAGCGTCGGATGGTCCGCAATGTTGCGTTCCTCGACCCAGACCGCGCGCAGGATCGCGTTAGTCAGGCGGCTCCAGTCGAGCCCCTTCTGCATCGCAGCGATCACCAGATAGCAGGCGCGGCGATCGGCAACCGGATGATAGGCCGGTTCGAGATTGCAGGGGCGCTGCAGGAT
>JAEZBA010000165.1 GCA_023430245.1 Pseudomonadota bacterium | reverse complement strand
TGCGGCGAGGGCAAGCTGTTTCAGGGCTTCCTGACGCTGCGCCCGAACTGCGATTCCTGCGGCCTCGACTACGGCACTTTCGATTCCGGCGACGGACCGGCGGTGTTCGTCATCTTCGGGGCTGGCTTCGTCGTCGTGTTCGCGGCGCTCCTGATCGAAGTGCTGTATCAGCCCCCGTTCTGGCTGCACGCGGTCCTGTGGCTGCCGCTGATCCTGATCACCACGCTACTGCCGCTGCGCCCGATCAAGGCGCTGATGATCGCCCTGCAATATCGCCACAAGGCGGCAGAGGGCCGGCTCGAGATGCGCGAGCCTGAGGCTCACGGACCAAAACCGTGACCGCGACGCTGCGTCCCTATTGGCGCCGGCTGATCGTTCCCGGGCTCTTCACCATTGTCAGCCTCGCCATCCTGATCTCGCTCGGGATGTGGCAGTTGCAACGGAAGGCCTGGAAGGAAGGCCTGATTGCCACGCTCGACGCGCAAATGGCCGCATCACCCGCGCCGCTCCCATCGCCGTCGGAATGGCCTTCGTTGAACCGGGACAATTCGGAGTTTCGCCGGGTGACGCTGCGCGCCGATTTCGCCGCAGACGCGAAGCCTGTCTACCTCTATACCGGCGCATCGGCCCTGCGCGCCGATGTAAAGCAGCCGGGATACTTCGTTTTCGTGCCCGCAAAGCTGCCGGACGGCAAAACCGTGGTGGTCAATCGCGGCTATGCGCCCATGGATCGCAAGGCCGAGCCCGCCTCAGGCACGGTGGAGATCGCCGGCTATGTCCGCTGGCCGGAGACGCCGGGCTGGTTCGTATCCGAGCACGATGCCGCTGGGGATATCTGGTTCGTTCGCGATCCGGCGGCGATGGCGAAGCTCAGGGGCTGGGGAGCGGTTGCGCCCTTTTACATCGACCAGGAAGGTCCGGTTCCGCCCGGCGGCTTGCCGAAACCCGGACCGCTGGCAGTCAAGCTGCGCAACGACCACCTCGGCTACGCCATAACCTGGTTCGGTCTTGCCGCCTCCCTAGCGGCGGTGTTCCTCGGTTGGGCCATCCGGGAGCGGTATAATAAGGCCGCATGAATTCCTCGCCATTGGGTGCTATGGCACCACTGAGCCGCCCGCCCTTCCTTGTGAAACCGCCTCCGAGCCACTAGTCTAATAGATGCAAGGCGCTTTCCCGGATGCGGGAAGTTTCCAGTAAATCAATAACTTAAGATGCCCCCGCCTGTGGATATGTCCGCTGGTGGCGGGTTCGAGGACCGGCATTGCAATACGTTTCGACACGCGGCGAAGCCCCGGTGCTTGGCTTCATCGATGTGACGCTCGCGGGCCTCGCCCGCGACGGCGGGCTCTATGTGCCGCAATCCTGGCCGAAGCTTTCGGACGACACCATCGCCGCCTTCGCCGGCAAACCCTATGCCGAGGTCGCGGTCGAGGTGATCCGGCCGTTCACCGGGGACCAGATCAGCGCACACGAGCTGTCGCGCATCGCCCACGAAGCCTACGGCACATTCCGCCACCCAGCCGTAGCGCCGCTGACGCAGATCGATGCCAATACCTTCCTGCTCGAGCTGTTTCACGGGCCGACCCTCGCCTTCAAGGATCTGGCGATGCAGTTCCTGGCGCGGCTGATGGATCACGCGCTGGAACAGCGCGGCGAGCGAGTCACTATCGCGGTCGCCACCTCCGGCGATACCGGCGGTGCCGCGGTCGAGGCATTTCGCGGGCGCAACCGGATCGACCTTGTGGTGCTGTTTCCGGAAGGGCGCGTCTCCGACGTGCAGCGCCGGATGATGACCACGGCCGACGATGCCAATATCCATGCGGTCGCGGTGCAGGGCACGTTCGACGATTGTCAGGCAATGGTGAAGGGCATGTTCAATCATCACGCCTTTGCCGATCGGGTGCGGCTGGCCGGCGTCAACTCGATCAACTGGGCGCGTATCGTGGCGCAGGCGGTCTATTACTTCACCGCCGCGGTCGCGCTCGGCGCACCGCATCGCAAGGTCGCCTTCACCGTGCCGACCGGAAACTTTGGCGATATTTTCGCCGGCCACGTCGCCCGCAGCATGGGCCTGCCGATCGACCGGCTGGTGATCGCCACCAACGTCAACGACATCCTGGTCCGCACCCTGACTACCGGCGCCTACGAGCCGCGCGAGGTGGTCGCGACCTCCTCCCCTTCGATGGACATCCAGGTCTCCTCCAATTTCGAGCGTCTGCTCTTCGAAGCTTACCGGCGCGATGGCGCGGCGATCCGCGGCTTGATGAACGGCTTTGCGCAATCGAAACGCTTCGAGATTGCCGACGGACCTCTGGCCGATATTCGGGCAGGCTTCGCCGCCGGGCGCGCCGATGAGGAGGAGGTCGCCGCCACCATGCGCTCGGCGTTGCGGGAGACCGGCCATTTCGTCGATCCGCATACTGCCGTCGGCATCGCAGTTGCGGAGAAAGAGCCGCACGACCCGGCATTGCCGATCGTGGTCCTGTCCACCGCCCATGCGGCAAAATTCCCGGATGCGGTGGAGGCCGCCTGTGGCGCGCGTCCGCCCTTGCCGGGCTGGCTGTCCGGTCTGAACGAGCGGCGCGAGCATATGATTGTGATGCCGAACGACCAGAAAGAAATCGAAACGTTTGTTCTTGCGGCTTCGCGGGCCGCGCGTGAAGGAGCTGCCGCATGAGCGTCGAAGTCACCCGTTTGCCGTCCGGACTGACCGTCGTGACGGATGCCATGCCGCATCTCGAAACCGCCTCGCTCGGCGTGTGGGTCGGCGCTGGCAGCCGCGACGAGCTCGGCGACGAGCACGGCATCTCGCATCTGCTCGAACATATGGCCTTCAAGGGCACCAAGCTGCGCACCGCGCGCCAGATCGCCGAGCAGATCGAAGCCGTCGGCGGCGATCTCAACGCCGCGACTTCGATCGAAACCACGACCTATTATGCGCGCGTGCTGAGAGCCGACGTGCCGCTCGCGCTCGACGTCCTGTCCGACATCCTCGCCAATCCTGCCTTCGATCCGGAGGAATTGTCGCGCGAGCAGAATGTCATCATTCAGGAAATCGGCGCGGCAGAGGATACCCCGGACGATATCGTGTTCGACCATCTGCAGCGCTGCGCATTTCCGGATCAGGCGATCGGGCGTCCTATTCTCGGCACCCGCGAGAGCGTCCGCTCCATCAACGCCAACCGGCTGCGTCAGTATCTCACACGCAATTACAGCGGACCGGACATGGTCGTCGCCGCCTCCGGCTCGGTCGATCACGGCATGATCGTGGAAGAGGCGGAGCGGCTGTTCGGTGGCTTCGGCGGCGCCGACCGCCACACCCGCGAGCCGGCGCGCTTTGTCGGGGGCACCTATATCGAACGCCAGGATCTTGAACAGGCCCATCTCGCGTTGGCGATGGAGGGGCTGCCACAGCGTCATCCGCAATTGTTTGCGCTGCAGGTCTTCGCCAACATCTTGGGCGGCGGCATGTCCTCGCGGCTGTTCCAGGAGGTGCGGGAAATCCGCGGCCTTTGCTATTCGATTTCGAGCTTTCACATGGCCTATTCCGACACCGGCTTCTTCGGAATCTATGCCGGCACCGACGACAACGATGCCCCCGAACTTGTGCAGGTGGTGATCGACCAGCTCGAACGCGCCGTGACCTCGATTACCGAGGAAGAACTTCATCGCGCCAAGGCGCAGATGAAGGCGAGCCTTCTGATGGCGCTGGAAAGTTCGGGCGCCCGGGCCGAGCAGATCGCGCGTCAGATGATGGTCTATGGCCGTCCGTTGCCGTTGCCCGAAATCGTCGCCAAGATCGAGGCGGTGACGGTCGAGAGCACGCAGGCCGCCGGACTTGCGCTTCTCGCCCGCAGCCGACTTGCCATTGCCGGACTCGGGCCGGGCCGCGGCGTTGAGCGTGCCGCCGAGATCGTGGAGAATTTCGCCCGCGCGGCGGCTTAGTGAGGGGTCGAGGAGAAAAACCGTTCGCCGTTCATTCGAACGACAGCGGGAATCCAGCATAATCAATTCTGGTTTCCGCTGTCGCGGGAACGAGCGGTGCGAGGGGCACCGCGGGAACCATGGCCTTCTTCCGATCGATTCAACTGAGCGAAACCCATCCAATCGTCCAGGGCGATGGAGTCTTTCTGCGCGCACCGCAGATGGCCGATTTCAATGCATGGTCGTCTCTGCGTGAGCGGAGCCGCGACTTCCTGGTCCCGTGGGAGCCGACATGGCCCGAGGATGACCTCACCCGCTCCTCGTTCCGGCGCAGGCTGAGGCGCTATGCCGAAGACACGCGCTGCGACCAAGCCTATGCGTTTCTGCTCTTTCGCAAGGACGATAACGCCCTGCTCGGCGGCATCACGCTGACCAATGTCCGCCGGGGCGTGGCACAGGCCGGCAGCATGGGCTACTGGATCGGTGCCCCCTTTGCGGCACAGGGCTACATGAGACGCGGGGTTTCGGCCTTGCTTCCATTCGCCTTCGACGTGCTCCGCCTGCACCGTGTCGAAGCCGCCTGCATTCCGACCAACCAGCCCTCGATGCGGCTGCTGGAGGGCACCGGTTTCAAGCGCGAAGGCTATGCGCGCGAGTATCTCTGCATCAACGGATTTTGGCAGGATCACCTGCTCTATGCGCGGCTGCGCAGCGATTAACCAACGCCGCCGATGGCGGCCGGATCATGCCTTGGGCTGGCCATGGTTCCCGGGCTATAACGGCCAGGGGATTTGAGTTCCGTCCGCGTGCGACGGTCGAAACAGCCGGGCTACCAGTCATGCGTTGGGGAACGGGCGGCAGCGACCGCCGCATCATCACTCTCGTACCGCTTGCCGCGCTGGCGATTGCCGGATGTTCGTCATCCGGCGGCGACGGCACATCGTTCGGGGAGCGTTTCAGCCAGTCCCTGACGAGCGGCGCCCCCACCGCTCCGGCCCCCGCCACGACCACGGGAGCCAGCACCAATCTCGATACCTGTCCGAATGTGGACATCCGGCGGGGCGCCGGCACGATCACAATCAACACCAATACGCGTGATCCGTCGGCCATGCAGTTGCGCTATCAGATTTCGGTCGGCCAGACGGCGCGCGAATGCGCCAATGTCGCCGGCAACCTCAACATCAAGGTCGGCATGCAGGGCCGGGTCGTGCTGGGTCCCGCCGGAACGCCTGGAGCGATCGAGGTCCCAATACGCTACGCACTGGTGGAAGAAGGTCCGGAGGCGAAGACCCTTTATTCCAAGCTCTACCGCGTGCCGGTGAGTGTCGGCGAAGGCCAGAACAGCGTCGCCTTCACCCATATCGAGGAAGCGATGTCAGTGCCGATGCCGACGCCCGCCGTCTTCGACCGTTACGTCATCTATGTCGGCTTTGATCCGCTCGGCTCGGCGCAGGAGCGGCAACCGGCTAAAAAGAAGCGGCCGGCGAGGCCGGGCTCCTAGTGGAGCGTCGAAAAGGGATGCGAAGGTTAGAATCGGACCACCAGGTCTCTGCCCGCGAAAGGGACCACAGCATCAATACCCACGCAATTGGGTGACGGTGGCTTTCAGCGAGCGCATGTCGGCAATCACCGCGGTCGCGCCGGCCTCTTCGAGTTTGCCCGGCAGATCCTCGCCGACATGGCTGCCGCCGACGAAACCGATTGCCATCATCCCGGCTGCAACAGCCGCCCTGACTCCGGCCGGAGAATCCTCCACCACGATACAGTCCTTCGGCTGAATGCTGGTCTGGCTCGCCACATGCAAAAATAAATCGGGCGCGGGCTTGCCGTTGGCAACATCGTTGGCCGAAAACAGATTCCCTCCGAAAAACCGCGTCAGCTCGGTCGCATCGAGGCTGACTCGTACGCGGTCGAGGCCCGACGACGAGGCGACACATTTCGGACCCCGCAACCAGCTCAGCGCATGGGCTATGTGGGGGATGCTGCGGACCTCCTGGCTCAGCCGCACCAGCGTCGCAGCCGAAAGGATGGATGCGAATTTGGGGGGCAACTGCACGCCGGCCGCCTTTTCGACTTCAACAATCATGTCCGTGGGGCGCCGCCCGGTGAAATACCGCGCCACCATTTCCGGCGTCATATTGATGCCAGCGCGCTGAAACGCCTCCGCCGCGACCGTGGTCGCGATCGTCTCGGAATCCACCAAGACACCATTGCAGTCGAAGATGATCATAAAAGGATGACCAGCGGAGACAGGGACGGTACGCCCTTTCGGACGAATCGGACATCCAAATTATGGAACCTTTGCAAGGCCCGGATGCACGCGCCTATTGCCGCACGCTCTATTGCACACAGGATTCGTGCTATTCGCACGCCACCATGGCGATTCTGAGAATCACATATCAGGAGCGTTGAAGCAGCGACCGAAGCGGCCGTCAATTCAGCTTCTTTTTGACGTCGTCGATGCCGCGCGCGATCAATTGCTCGGCCAGCGCACCTTTGGCGGTCAGCGCCATCACCTTTTCAGCGGCGGTGGCCGCGACATCGGCGGCGATGCTGCGCACGTCGGCGAGTGCCTGAGACTCGGCCTGGGCGATCTTGGCTTCCGCCATCTTGGTGCGGCGCGCGACGAATTCTTCGAGCTTGGCATGCGCTTCGGCGGCGAGCCGCTCGGCATCGGCCTTGGCCCCCTCGATGTTCGCTGCCGCCTCTTGCTCGGCTTTGGCGGTCTTCCGCTTGTACTCGGCAAGCAGCGCCGCAGCCTCCTGCTTCAGGCGGGAGGCATCTTCGAGTTCTGCCTTGATGCGCGCTGCGCGCCCATCCAGAGTCGACAGGATCGTCTTGTGGGCGCCGGCATAGACGACGACCAGGCCAAACA
>JAEZBA010000135.1 GCA_023430245.1 Pseudomonadota bacterium | reverse complement strand
TCGGGAAGCGCCGCATCGGCAAGCGCGCCGATGGTTGCTGCCACCACTTGCTCCTCCGGCCGGGTCGCATTGGCGATGGCGAGCGCGGGCGTTGCCGGATCGAGGCCGGCCGCAAGCGCGCGCTCGGTGAATTGCCGCAGCGTCTTTTTCGGCATGTAGATGACCGTGGTTACGCCAGGATCGGCGACGCTGTGCCAGTCGATGTCCTCGGGCAGCGAGCCGTTCTCGCCGTGGCCGGTGAGGTATTGCACGCGGCGCGCGGCGCTGCGATGCGTAAGCGACAGACCAAGCCGGCTCGCGGCACCCTGTGCCGCGGTCACGCCCGGCACCACCTCGATTGCAATGCCGGCCTCGCGGCAGGCTGCGATCTCCTCGCCGGCGCGCCCGAAGATCATCGGGTCGCCACCCTTCAGCCGCACCACGCGCCGGCCTGATCTGGCGAGCCCCACAATCAGCGCGTTGATGTCGGATTGCTTGCAGGAGGGGCCGTGCCCGGCTTTGCCGACCAGCATGCGCTTGGCCTCGCGACGCGCGAAGTCCAGAACCTCTTTCGAAACCAGATCGTCATACAGGATCACATCGGCCGATTGCAGCGCGCGCACTGCGCGAAGTGTCAGCAATTCCGGGTCGCCCGGTCCGGCGCCGACGAGCGTCACCGATCCATGCTCAGCGGCGGGGGCCTCGCTTCTTGTACGACTCAGTAGCGCGTCGAAAACGGCAGGAGAGGGTGCGCCGTTCGGGTTCTGCAGGGCGGCGCGGGTGAAGACCTGCCAGAACAAGCGACGGCCATTGAACGAGAGGCCCGATCGTTGCACAGCGCTGCGCCAGTTGCGCGCGGCTTCCGCCCAACGTGCGAAGCCCGTGGGCAGCATCGCCTCGATGCGCGAGCGAATGGCTTGCGCGAAGACCGGGGCCGCACCATCGGTCGAGACCGCAACCACGAGCGGCGAGCGATTGACGATGGCGCCGAATGAGAAATCGCAATAGGCCGGCTTGTCGATCACGTTGCAGGGAATTCCCGCGGCATGCGCAGCGGCCTGGAATTGCCCGGCCTCCTCATCGCTGTCGCATGCGCCGATGGCGAGCGCGCAGCCTTCCAACGCATCGCGGGTCCAGGGCTTGCGATGCAGGGTGACCTCGCCCGAGGGCGGATTGGCTGCTATCGCGAGCAACTCCTCGGTCGGGCTGGTGGCGTAGACCTCGACGTGAGCGCCCGCCGCCGCCAGCAACTCCACCTTCCAGGCGGCCGCCGCATTGCCTCCGGCGATCAACACACGCTTGCCATGCAGGGCGAAGAATACAGGCAACCGTGCCAGCGGGTTCATCCGCGGCGGTGCGCTCTCAGAGGGCGAGCGAGTCTTGTCGTACATGCTGGTCACGGTGTCCCCCTTGGGCGACGATTTTCTTCAGTTCGGGCAGGCACGAGCCGCAATTCGTTCCGGCGCGCAGCGTCTTGCCGATGCTCGCGACGTCGGTCGCTTTGCCGGAGGCGAGCGCGTTGCGGATTGTGCTGAGCCCGACGCCGAAGCAGGCGCAGACCACCGGGCCCGCATCCGCGATGCCGTCGGCCGAGTGTCCGGACAGGAGAATGCGGCGCTGTCGCTCTTCCAGTGTCTCCGCGGCGAGTAGGGCTTTTGCGACGTCCCATTGCGGACGCCGCGAGGCCGCTCCGACAAACAGGCAGAAAGCAAGCCGTCCATCGGCAAAGCCCGCGGCTCTGTAGGTGCCGCGCGGCTCGTCGAGATATTCCGACAGCGATACGCCGGGCGGAATCCTGTGGTTTATCCAGCTGCGCCAGCGATCGGGACCGTCGTTGCAGGCGAACAAAATGCCATCGCCGCCGTCGGCGCTGGAGCGCGCCCACCATGTGTGGTCAGGCAGGCTCATCGGATTCTTGCTGAGTAAGAATCCGGCGAAGCGGAAATCGACGCGGGCGATCGAGGCGGGCGTTGCCTTGGATTCGGGCTGGCCGGAGAACGGGTCCGTCGTTGGAGTGACAAGCTCGCCGATACGTGCGGAGGATGCATTTGCCTCACTCCAGTGTATCGGCACGAACAGCGAGCCGCGTTGCTGTCCTTCGCTGACCCGCACTTTCAGAACGCTGGCTCCGTAGGGTGTGGTCACGCTGGCGAAATCGTCGTCCGCAAGGGCGGCCTCGCTTGCATCATCGGGATGAATTTCGACGAACGGCTCAGGCAGATGCGAAGCGAGCCGGGGGCTCAATCCCGTTCGTGTCATCGTATGCCACTGGTCACGAATGCGGCCCGTGTTGAGAACGTAGGGGAACGCAGCATCGGTTGCGGCCTGCAGCGCTGGTATTTCCGGCGCGACGAAGCGCCCCTTGCGGTCCGGCGTGAAGAAGGAGCCCTCGGCGAAAAAGCGCGTTTCGGCGGCTGTATCTTGCGATGGTCTCGGCCACTGGAACGGCGCGAGCGTATCGAAAGCCGTATCGTCGATATCCGCACAGGCCCCGATATCGAAGTCGCGGCTGCCGTCATTCTCGAAGGTTGAGAGGGCGGCATGTTCGCGAAAGATGTCGGCTGCACTTTCGTAGGCGAATGCGTCGCCAAAGCCGAGCCGTTGCGCGACCTGCGCGACCATCCACCAGTCCGGTTTTGCTTCGCCCGGCAGCGGTAGGAAGGCGCGCTGACGCGAGATACGGCGTTCGGAATTCGTCACCATGCCGCTCTTCTCGCCCCAGGCGGCGGCGGGAAGGAGAATATGCGCGCCGCTTGCGACCGTGTCGTTCGACAGAACATTCTCGGACACGACGAACAGTTCCAGTTTCTTCAGTGCCGCACGCACCGATCCTGCATCGGGCAGCGACACCGCCGGATTGGTCGCCATCACCCACAGCGCCTTGATCTCGCCGCGGGCGATCGCCTCGAACATCTGGACCGCTTTGTGACCATCGCGTTGCGCCATGTTCGGCGCATGCCAGAACCGGCCGACGCGATCGATCTCGGCCGTGGAAAAACCCATATGCGCCGCGAGCTGGTTGGCGAGGCCGCCGACCTCGCGGCCGCCCATCGCGTTCGGCTGCCCCGTCAGCGAAAACGGACCCATGCCGGGCTTGCCAATGCGGCCGGTGGCGAGATGGCAATTGATGATGGCATTGACCTTGTCGGTGCCCTGCGCTGACTGGTTCACGCCTTGCGAATAACAGGTGACGGCGCGTTCGGTGGTGCGGAAGAGATCGAAGAACTGCGCAACGTCGGCCGGAGCGAGGCCGGTCTTCGTGGCGACGGCGTCGAGATCCGGTGCGATCGCACGGCAGCGCTCCAGCGTGGCTTCGAAGCCCGACGTGTGGCTATCGATATAGCCGAAGTCGAGCGTGTTGGTGTCGGCGAGATGCGCCAGTAAACCGGCAAACAGCACCGAGTCCATTCCGGGTGCGATCGGAAGGAACAGGTCGGCTTCCTCGGCGGTGGCGGTGCGGCGCGGGTCGATCACCACGATCTTCGCGCCGCGCTCACGCCTGTTGACCATCATCCGATGGAACAGCACCGGGTGGCACCAGGCCGCATTCGATCCGACCAGAACGGTCAGGTC
>JAEZBA010000198.1 GCA_023430245.1 Pseudomonadota bacterium | reverse complement strand
GCGCCCAGCCCACCGGCACCGATCACCAGCACCCGGGCCCGCTTCAGCGCCGCCTGTCCGGGCCCACCGATGTCCCGCAACACGATGTGGCGGGCATACCGCTCCAGTTCCTCCCGGCTCAGCATCGACTTCACTCCCAATTCACGCGTCCATTTTGCGTCTTTGGGCAGGGTGCCCGTCAAGGCCTTGCGCAATTCCTAATTGCCCGGTCATCATAGGGCGACAAGGGTGGCTTAGGGGTGTTGGCTGACATGCGTGCCGTTGCGTGGGTCACGGTGATCGCGCTCGCGCTTGTATCGCAAGCGCCGGCACAGTCCCAGACGCCAGCGACCCAGAACGCGGCGGCCAAGGACAAGGCGAAAGCCAAGCCCGCCAAGACGCCTCCCAAAAAGGCTGCCAAAAAAACCGACAAGAAAGCGGCAAAGACGGAAAAGCCTGCCGCCGCAATTGCCACCGCAACGCCGGAGCAGCGCGCTGCCTATGCAGCGCTTCCAGTAGCGGAACGGATCGCGATCCAGTCCGACCTGATCTGGACCGGAGACCTGTCGGGGTCGATCGATGCCGATTTCGGGGATCGTGCGATCGCGGCCGTCCGTGCGTTTCAGCGGCGCAACAAATTCGACGACACCGGCATCCTGACGCCCGAACAACGCCAGACCCTCGCCGCCTCGATGCGCAGCCGCAAGGACTACAACGGCTGGCAACTGGTCGAGGACGTTGCGACGCCGGGCGTGCGGCTCGGCGTTCCATCGAAGCTCGTGCCGAATACCGAGATTGGCACCGTCGGCAGCCGCTGGTCTTCGGCGCGCGGCGAAATCCAGATCGAGACCTTCCGCGAGAAAATGGCAGGTGCGGCGCTGCAGGACCTGTTCGACGAAATGAAGAAGCGGCCGTCGAACCGGCGCGTCGAGCAGAATGCGATCCAGGCCAATTCGTTCTCGCTCTCGGGCCTGCAGGGCCTGAAGAAATTTCACGTCCGGGTTTACCTGAAGGACAACGAGGCGCGCGGACTGACCATCCTGTTCGATCAGGCGATGGAAACCATCATGCTGCCGCTGGTCGACATCATCACCAGTTCGTATCTGCCATTCGGCGATCCTGCGACGGCATCGACCTCACGCCGCATCAGCTATGGGTCCGGCATCGTGGTCGGCGCGCGCGGACATGTCGTCACCGAGCGCCAGCTGACCGACGATTGTCAGGGTATCGTTGTCGCAGGCCTCGGGCGTGCGGACCGGATCGCCGAGGATGCGGCGTCGGATCTCGCGCTCATTCGCGTCAATGGGGCGCGCAATCTCATTGCGGTGCCGTTTTCCGCCGAGCCGCCGAAAAGCATCGACCTGACACTGGTCGGAATTACCGAACCGGCAGCGCAGGCGGGCGCGCGCGATGTCACGACGGTTCCGGCCAAGTTGCGCGGTGTCGATGGCACGCGGGTGTTGATCGATACGGTGCCGGCAAGGGGATTTGTCGGCGGCGCCGCGCTCGACTCAGAGGGCCGCCTCGCCGGCATGATCGATATGCCCGAGCCGACGGTCGCTGGCCCGGCGGCAAGCGCGGCTCAGGCGTCGTTCGTGCCCACTGCGACCATCCGTAAATTCCTGGAGAGCGCCGACGTGAAACCCGTCACCGGCCGCGGCGATGTCGCAGCAGCCAAGAACGCAGTGGTGCGGGTGATCTGCGTGCGGAAGTGACGCGCTACCGTTGTCGCCGTCACTTATGTTCGAACTTCGCCGGCCGCTTCTCGACGAATGCCGCCATGCCTTCCTTCTGGTCCGCTGTGGCGAACAGCGAATGAAACACGCGGCGTTCGAACAGCACGCCTTCGGCCAGCGTCGTCTCGAACGAACGGTTCACTGCCTCCTTCGCCATCATGACCGCCGGCAGCGACATCGATGCGATCGTACTGGCGATCTTCATGGTCTCTTCCATCAGAGACGCAAGCGGCACCACACGCGCGACCAGCCCGGAGCGCTCGGCCTCGGCGGCATCCATGTTGCGGCCGGTCAGCGTCATTTCCATCGCCTTGGCCTTGCCGATGGCGCGCGTCAGTCGCTGGGTGCCGCCGATGCCCGGGATGACGCCGAGCTTGATCTCCGGTTGTCCGAATTTCGCGTTGTCCGCAGCAATGATCATGTCGCATTGCATCGCCAGTTCGCATCCGCCGCCGAGCGCGAAGCCCGCGACTGCCGCGATCACCGGCTTGCGCGCGCGTGCCGCCGCGTCCCAGCCGGCGGCAAAGTTATCCATGAACGTGTCCATGTAACTCTGGCCGGCCATCTCCTTGATGTCGGCGCCGGCGGCGAACGCCTTGTCCGACCCGGTAATCACCATGCAGCCGATATTCGCGTCGGCCTCGAACGCGGCGATCGCGGCATTCAGTTCGCCTGCGAGTTCGGAATTGAGCGCATTCAGCGCCTGCGGCCGATGCAGCCGGATCAGTCCGACTCGCCCATGCGTTTCAACCTGAATCGTATTGTAGGTCATTGCGCCTTGCCCGGTTTTTCTCGCGTGTGGCCCAACCTCTAACTGAATTCACCGACGGCCGCCAAGAGTCGCTCGATATCCTCCGGCCGCGACAGCCGGTGATCGCCATCCTTGACCAGTGTCAGCACCACGTCGTCGCGCGCGATCCGCGAAACCAGCGCCACCGCATGTTCCCACGGCACGTCATCATCCTTGACGCCCTGCAGGATGCGAACCGGGCAACCGGTTTCGATCAGTCCGCCAAGCAGCAGGTGATTGCGTCCGTCCTCGATCAATTGCCGGGTGATGAGATATGGCTCGTCGGAATATTCTGATGGCCGCTGCCACGATCCGGTGGTCTCGATCTGCTGCCGGATCTCCGGCGTCATCTTCTGCCACATCAGCACTTCGGTGAAATCCACGGCCGGCGCGATCAGCACAAGGCCGGCAAGCGATCCGGTGCCAGCGCCGCGCGCGCTGCCGGCGCGGATATCGCGCGCCAGCAGGAGCGAAATCCATCCGCCCATTGACGAGCCGACCGCGATCGTCGGGCCGTCACAAAACTGAGAGAAGACGGCGCGGCATTCCTCCAGCCAGCGGCCGATGGTGCCGTCGGCGAAGGCGCCACCGGATTCGCCATGGCCGGAATAGTCGAAACGGATGCAGGCGCGGCCCTGCTCGGCGGCCCAGCGGTCGAGCGCTTCGGCCTTGGTGCCCTTCATGTCGGACTTGAAGCCGCCAATCCAGAACAGCGCGGGTCCGCGGCCGCTGCGGCGCCGGACTGCGATCGATCGGCGCAAATTGCCTTCGCCAACCTCGATCGCGGTCAATTCTACGTCACTGATGGCCAAGCCGGTCTCCCAATCATCTTTTCGCCCCAAAGCCGGACGCAGCCTCGCATCGGGCGACGATATCCTGCAACACGTTTGCCTCGCGACCCGAGAAGCCTTATCACGTCGGCGCGTGATCGGGCTTTGCAGGTCGCATTCCGTCAGCGAGATCGCGTCAGGCGCAATTGCATATGCGCCGCAGACCGACTGCAGAAGAGGCCGAATGTGAATTCCCGTTCCGCAGCGCGAAGGATGGAGACCGCCGCTGACGAAACGGCAACCGCTTCTGTGCAGGCCCGCAGCGTCGTGACCCAACTCCGCCCGCTGACGGTTCTGGTTGTGGTGCCGACCTTGCAGGCGGGCGCCGCCGAAATGGGTGCGGTCGATCTGGTGCGGATCCTGACCGCGGCCGGTCATCGTGCTCTGGTGATGTCGCGCGGCGGACGGCTTGAGCCGCGTATTGCCGCGGCGGGCGGCGAATTCATTTATGCCGATGTGGCGAGCAAGAATCCCGCAATCATGGCGCGCAACGCCGCGCTGATCTCGCGCGTCGTGCGCAACCGGAACTGCGACATCATCCATGCTCACGGGCGGGCGCCCGCCTGGAGCGCGCTGGTTGCTGCAAAGCTGACGCGCGTTCCCCTTGTCACCAGCTGGTACAAGGGCTTCCGCGAACAGAATGCCTTGAAGCGATTGTATAACAGCGTGATGGCGCGCGGTGACCGCATCGTCGCGGTCAGCGATCAGCTCGCCGAGATGATCAGCGAACGCTATCGCGTGCCGGCGGATCGGATCGACGTGGTTCCAGCCAGTGTCGATCCGGGGCTGTTCGATCCCGCTCTGGTGTCGTCGGAGCGGCTGGAGCAGATGCGCCGGACGTTTGGCGTGACCGCTAGCGACCGGGTCGTGCTGGTGATCGGACGGATGTTGCGGCGGAAAGGGCATCACGTGGCGGTGCAGGCCGCGCGCCGCCTCAAGGAGATGGGCCTCAAGGATTTCACATTCATTTTTGTCGGCGAGTCCGGCGGACACAGCAGCTATGGCGGGGAAATCTGGGATCAGGTGCTGGCCAGCGAGCTGACCGACGTGGTGCGGCTGATCGGTCCGGTCGACGATATGCCTGCCGCCTATGCCGCAGCCTCGGTTGTGGTGTCGGCCGCGATCCAGAGCGAAGGATTGCAGCGCACGATCCTGGAAGCGCAGGCGATGCAGCGGCCGGTGGTCGTCTCCGATCTCGGCGCCGGTCCGGACGCGGTTCTGGCGCCGCCGATCGTGCCGGAAGACCGGATGACGGG
>JAEZBA010000065.1 GCA_023430245.1 Pseudomonadota bacterium | reverse complement strand
CTCGATAGCCGAGCATGCCCGACCATTCGGCGCCGTAGGCCTTTGCGAAAGCGAAGCGATACGCGCCGATAGCCTGCCACGAAAACTCGCTGCCGACACCGAAGCCGCCGACGTCGCCGCTCAGCGTCAGCTCATGTCCCGGCGTGAATTGATGGCGCAGCCGCAGGCCGACCAGCGGATCGACCCAGGTGATGTCGCCCGATTTGGCGTAGGCGCGGGTGCCGTCGAAGGTGAAGGTGCGGCGCGGGAGCAGGGCCGCGAGATTCGCACTCACGTTGAGACTTGCTTCGGCTTGCTGCCACCAGAGACGGCCACCGGCATAGACGTCGACGGAGGTCGCGGAGCCGGCCGGCGTACCCCACTGGGCGAGCTGGTACGCGCCGGCCAGCTCGGTAATGACCATCTTGACCGTGGTTTCGAAATTGGCGCCGGCCCCGAGCGTCAGACGCGGATCGAGCGAGACCGAACGCGACCCGCTCTTTGAGGCGCCAAGCAGCAGATAGGTGAAATCGCCGATGATCGCGAAGCGGTCGTTGCGGGCTTCGAACGCAGTCATCAGGCCGAACAATTGCTTGGGAATTTTCCGGTGGATCAGGTCGCCGAAGAACGTCGCGTCGATGTCGGTGGTGTGACCCTTGATGGTCGAACTGCCGTTCAGTGATGGCATCCAGGCATAGGGGGTGATGTCCAGGCGCCAGGGATTATAGACCGGCACCGGGGCGGGCGGCGGCGCCTTGACGACCATGTCAGCGGCCTGGAGCGTGCCGCTGGTGCCGATAGCGCATCCAAAGAGTGATGCGGCAATCGCGGCGCGCAGCCGAAAGCGCTGACCCGAAAAATCGTTCTGACCCATAAACGCCCCCAATTAGCCCCCGGGCGCCGGATGCCTCTTTGGGCCCTCGGCCGACGGTGTGCTTAAGCGAAGATTACCATGCTCGCCGGGGGGATTGTCTTGCCATTTCCGGTCATCACATTTTGCGGCGGACCAAAAAGCGCGCTCGCTTCGGCGCTCCCGCGGTGGTTTAGTCGCTGCATATTCGTCATTTTTTTGGCATTGCAGCATGTCTGCTTTTTCCCACCATTTCTCCCACCGCTCGCTCACGCTGATTCACGTGCCGCGATTCCTGACCGACCAGGGATTGCGGGCTGCGCCGATCCTGCGGGACGCGGGAATCGTGCCGTCGCGGCTGGGCGATCCCGAAGTCTGGTTTGACCGGGATGTGTGCTTCAGGCTTGAGGATCACGTCGCGCGGGCGACCGGCTCTCCGTTCTATGGTCCGCAGATCGCGAACCACTATGAATTGCCGCAGCTCGGATGGTGGGGCAAATCGATCGCGCAATCGCCGAGCCTGCTCACCGGACTTCAATTCGCGTCGCAGACCATCGATACCCTGCAGAAGGGCACGCAATTCAGATTGGTAAAGTATCCGAAGAGTCTTCACTTCAACTTCAATTATCTCGGCCGCGGCTCGCTCGACCCGATCCAGCATATCTTCGCGACACTGGTTGTGCTCCGCAAGATCGGCCTGATGACCGGCGAGGCCGGCGCCATTTCAGTCAAGGTGGCGCGATCCTATTCGGCGATATTCGAAGGACTGCACAGCTTCCTCGGCGCGTCCATCACGTTTGACTGCGACTTCGATGGCGTCGTGTTCGACAGCGACATTCTGGGCGCAAGCCTTGATCGCCGTCCGCCGGAGCCGACGCCGTTTCTGGAGACCACGCACGACGCGATCGCCCTGATCGCCCGCATGCTGCCCTACGAGCATCCGACCCGCGAGCGGGTGGCAAAGCGGCTGAACATCAGCGCGCGGACCTTGCAGCGCCGGCTGAACGATTGGGGCGTGACGTTCGAGGAACTGGTCGACGAATACCGGCGCGATCGGGCCTTGCGCCTGCTGATGCGCGCGGATCACAGCGTTCTGGAGATTGCCTATTCGCTTGGATATTCGGATCCGGCGCATTTCACCCGCGCGTTCAAGCGCTGGCAGGGAGTCAGTCCGCGCATTTATCGTAATGCGATCGCGGCAGGGCTGGTGGAGTACCCGCTGACGCAGGGCAATGTCGAGCATTGAGCCTGGCCGGTATCCGCGAAATACGTTCCCATCGACGCGACCATGCAAGAAAAAACCCCGCCGTTTCCGGCGGGGTTTTAAGTTTGTGACCTTGCAGAGGAGAGTTCAACGCACGTCGTTCATCCCCAGGGAAAATCGTCAGGCTGGAATGCTCAAGCAGGGATCCTTGCCTCTTCGTCGGACGGCTCGCGCAGCACATAGCCGCGGCCCCAAACCGTCTCGATGTAGTTCTTGCCGCTCGAGGCATTCGCCAGCTTCTTGCGCAGCTTGCAGATGAACACGTCGATGATTTTGAGTTCGGGCTCGTCCATGCCGCCATAGAGATGATTGAGGAACATCTCCTTGGTGAGCGTCGTGCCCTTGCGGAGCGAAAGCAGCTCCAGCATCTGATATTCCTTGCCGGTCAGGTGGACGCGCTGGCCGTGCACTTCGACCGTCTTCTGGTCGAGATTGACGACCAGGTCGCCGGTATTGATGACCGACTGGGCGTGGCCCTTGGAGCGGCGCACGATCGCGTGGATACGGGCGATCAGCTCGTCCTTGTGGAACGGCTTGGTCATGTAGTCGTCGGCGCCAAAGCCGAGACCGCGGACCTTGTCCTCGATGCCGGCCAGGCCGGAGAGGATCAGAATCGGCGTCTTCACCTTCGAGACCCGAAGGGAGCGCAGGACCTCGAAGCCCGACATGTCGGGCAGGTTCAGGTCCAGTAGAATGATGTCGTAGTCGTAGAGTTTACCGAGGTCGACGCCTTCCTCACCCAAGTCGGTGGTGTAGACGTTGAAGCTCTCGGATTTGAGCATCAACTCGATCGACTGCGCTGTGGCGCTATCGTCCTCGATCAGCAAAACGCGCATGCCAGTCCCCTCTCTCGCCGCTGCGGGGCCCCAAAGGTCGGCACGCCGGGCCGGCGGCCTTTCAGAAAACGCCTTGCAACAATACGATTCGGGAACAGTAGCTTCACATGGTTAACAAAAGCTGATTCCGGTTCGCAAGGACGATCTAGGCAGGAGCCGTCGAATCGGCCTAAATTCTTACCGAGATACAGTTTTTCACCGCGCACGAGCTTAAAGTTCCATCTCAAGAGCCGGCGATAACCGACTCCCGGGACCTGCCTTCGAAACGAGTCTCCGGCGGGTCCGTCGCACCGTCACAGGAACGGTGTCGCAATGATTAACGACGCGGGTAAACACAAAGTTAAGACGCCCGCTTTGGCGGTAACTTTAAGCTCGGGTGAAGATGCGCTGTCTCGGCCGCGCATTCTCTCTGCTCTCGCCCCCGCAAGGGGGGAGGTGCTCGGAGTGTGCGGCAACGATTGTGCGAAGGGCACGGCCCTCCCATGAAAGCCCTGGCCGAACAGATCGCGGAACTGGACGGCGTCGAGATTTACGGCCGGGTGGTCGGTGTGCGCGGCCTGATGGTCGAGGTGGCGGGGCCGATCCACGCGATGTCGGTCGGTTGCAAGGTGTCGATCGAGACTGCGCCCGGCCGTTCGATCGCCGGCGAGGTGGTCGGCTTCTCCGGCAATAATGCGCTGCTGATGCCGTTCGGCGCGCTCGACGGCGTGCGACGCGGGTGCCGCGCCA
>JAEZBA010000063.1 GCA_023430245.1 Pseudomonadota bacterium | reverse complement strand
GCTCGGTTCGAAACCGCGGCGAAGAAACACGGCGTGCTGTCGGAGAAGCAGATCGTCACGGCCCTGGTTTCCGATGCGGTCAGCCGCTTCGGCCAGATCGCACGTCACTTCGACATGTCGGTGGTGTTACAGCCGGACCCGGATAGCGCCTCAGCCAATGACCTGTTCCTGGAAGCCGTCCTGTTCGGGTCCGGACGCCCGGTCCTGGTCGTGCCCTATATCCAGAAGCAGCCCGCCAAAATGGATCACATCGTTTGCTGCTGGGACGGCAGCGCGACGGCCGCAAGGGCGATCGGCGATGCGGCACCGTTTCTCGCCAGGGCGAAAACAGTCGAACTCCTGATTGTGACTGACGGCAGCGAAAGCAGAAAGGAAGAGGTCGGAGCCGACATGGCAACCCACCTCGCCCGCCACAAGCTGAACGTGACGCTGCAACGGATTACGTCGGGAGATATCGATGTCGGCAACGCCATCCTGTCATACGCAGCCGACCGGGCGGCAGATTTTCTGGTGATGGGCGGCTACGGTCATTCGCGCTGGCGCGAATTCTTTCTGGGAGGCGCGACGCGCCAGATCCTGTCGAGCATGACCCTGCCGACCCTGATGTCGCACTAGAGCTTGCAAGAGGCGGCCATGAAGAGCGATCCGCAATCCGCAGTCTCGAGCTTCGCAGCTGTGAATGTTCCTCGCTACACGTCCTATCCGACCGTTCCAAATTTCACGGCAACGACCACCCCCGCGCGTTATGAAGAGTGGCTTGCGACCTTGCCGACCGACGCGACACAGTCGCTCTACGTTCATGTGCCATTTTGTGCCGAGCTCTGCCTGTATTGCGGCTGCAACACCAGGGCGGTTCGCCGCCGCGAGCCGGTAGACCGCTATCTGCGGACGCTGACCGACGAGATCGGGATCGCAGCCTCGCATCTCGGTCCGCGCAAGGTGAAGCATCTGCATTGGGGCGGCGGGACGCCGTCGATGTTGGGCGAAGCCGGATTGCAACTCGTCATCGACCGGCTCGCCGGCGCGTTCGATCTATCCGCGCTGCACGAGCACGCGATCGAGATCGATCCGCGCCATGCGAATGCCTCGCTCGCAACAACGCTCGCGGGTATCGGCGTGAACCGCATCAGTCTCGGCGCTCAGGATTTCGCAAATGACGTTCAGCGCGCCATCGGCAGGGTTCAACCTTTCGACCTTGTCAAACGCGTCGCCGGAATGTTTCGCGATGCTGGCATCAATGCGCTCAACATCGATCTGATGTACGGCCTTCCGCGCCAGAGCCTGGCCGGCGTAGCGCGCAACGCCGACCTCGCAGCCTCCTTGCAACCCGGACGGATTGCCCTGTTCGGCTACGCTCACGTGCCCTGGATGAAGAAGAACCAGCGGCTGATCGATGCCAGCCTGCTCCCCGGCCATCAGGAACGCCTCGCGCAAGCGCGTGTGGCCGCCAATGTCCTGACCGGTCACGGCTTTCGCGCCATCGGGTTCGACCATTTCGCTGATCCGCGCGATGAACTTGCCATCGCCGCCAGCGAAGGACGCCTGCGCCGCAACTTCCAAGGTTACACGACCGACCAGGCCGATGCGCTGATCGGCTTCGGCGCCTCGGCAATCAGCCGGACGCCATCTGGGTATGCGCAGAATGCGCCGGACATCGCCGGGTATACGCGCGCTGTCGAGAGCGGCGGGTTGCCTATCGTCAAAGGCCTCGAACTGACCCCCGATGACAAATTGCGCGCGCATATCATCGAGCGCCTGTTGTGCGACTTTGCGATCGACCTCGACGCGGTGGCGGCCCCGCACGCCTTCGACGACGAGATCGCTGCACTCAGGCCGCTTGTCGAGGCCGGCCTTGTGCGGATCGACGGTGGCCGCATAACGATCCCAACGCCCGGACGAAGTTTCGCACGCCTGATCGCCGCGGCTTTCGACGCCTATCTGCCATCGAACCAGACGCGGCACTCAGCGGCCGTCTGACGCACCGACGGCGGCATGCATCCGCATGCCCGTACCAGATGGCGTGGCATGACAACATGTCATGACATGCCTGCTCTCCCGCCTCCACGCTTGCGCTTTCGCGGCCGCCCGACCAAATTCCGGCCTCCCAGGAGAGAGACCGCATGCCGGCGACACGCAAGCTTCATCTCGGCGCCTTCATGCGCCCGGTCAGTCTGCATACCGGCGCGTGGCGCTATCCCGGTGCCTGGCCCGACGCCAATTTCAATTTCTCGCATCTGAAGCGCCTCGCCCAGACGCTGGAGCGCGCCAAATTCGATGCGTTCTTCATGGCCGATCATCTCGCCGTGCTGAACATGCCGATCGACAGCCTCAAGCGCAGCCACACCGTCACGTCGTTTGACCCGCTGACGCTGCTGCCTGCCCTCGCTGCGGTCACCGAGCGGATCGGCCTCGTCGCGACCGCGTCGACCACATTCGATCAGCCCTATCACGTCGCCCGCAAGTTCGCCTCGCTCGATCACATCAGCGGCGGCCGCGCAGGCTGGAATCTCGTCACGACATCCAACCCCGACGCGGCCCTGAACTTCGGGCTCGATGACCATATGGAGCATGCCGAACGCTACAAGAGGGCGCGCGAGTTCTTCGATGTGGTGACCGGATTGTGGGACAGCTGGGCGGACGATGCCTTTGTCCGCGACGTCCACAGCGGCATCTATTTCGATCCCGACAAGCTCCATGTGCTCAATCACAAGGGTGAGTATCTCTCGGTCCGTGGCCCGCTCAACATCGCCCGGCCCATTCAGGGCTGGCCGGTGATCGTGCAGGCCGGTGCATCGGATGCCGGCCGGCAGATTGCCGCCGAAACGGCGGAAGCGGTGTTC
>JAEZBA010000638.1 GCA_023430245.1 Pseudomonadota bacterium | reverse complement strand
AGATAGGACGACGACGAATAGTCCTGACCGGTCAGTTCGACACGCGCGACATCCTTGACCCTCACCACCGCGGTCGGCGTTTGCTTGATCACGATATTCGAGAACTCGGCAGGGTCCGACAGACGGCCGAGTGTCTGGACCGCGACCTGGAACGCGAGCTGGTTGTCGACCGGAGGCTGGTTCAAGATGCCCGAGGCCACCTGGATATTCTGCCCCTGCAAGGCGGCCGTCACGTCCTGCGCGGTCAGGTTCAGCGATTGCAACCGGTTCGGGTCGAGCCAGATCTGCATCGCGAAGTCGCGCGCACCGAACACCGTGATCGACCCGACACCGTCGAGGCGGGTCAGCACATCCTTGATCTGCAGGTTTGCGTAGTTGGTCAGAAACACCGTATCGCGCGTCTGATCGGGCGAAAACAGGTTCACCACCATCAGAATGTCGGGCGAGCTCTTGGCGACCGTGACACCGATCTGCTGCACCGCCTGCGGCAGGCGGGGGGTCGCGGTCGACACCCGGTTCTGGACCTGAACCTGCGCAATATCGAGATTGGTGCCGAGATCGAACGTCACGGCAATCGAGAACCGCCCATCCGCGGTTGAATTCGAGGAGATGTAGAGCATCCCTTCGACGCCGTTGACCTGCTGCTCGATCGGGGCCGCCACCGTGTCGGCGACCACCTCAGCGCTGGCGCCCGGATATTGGCCGGTAATGTTGATCACCGGCGGCGCGATTTCTGGATATTGCGCGATCGGAAGCCGCACGAAGGCGACGGCGCCCAAAATGATGAACACCGTTGAGAGCACGGCCGCAAAGATCGGCCGGTCGATGAAGAAATGCGAAATCTTCATGTCGCGGCCTATTTCTGCGCCGTTCCGGCAGCCGCGGATGCGGGTGTCGCCGCCGGGGCAGTCTGCGGACTGACCTTTACGCCGGGTCTGGCACGCATCAGGCCCTCGATAATCACACGATCGGTCGGCTGGAGCCCGCTCTTGATCACACGGTCGCCGTCGGACAACTGCCCGAGCTCGACGTATTTCTGTACGACCGTATCATCGCCATTCACCACATAGACGAATTTGCGCGCCTGCTCGCTGCCGATCGCGGAATCCGGGATCAGCAGCGCGGTATAGGGCGCGGAACCGGGCACCTGAATCCGCGCGAACATGCCGGGCGTCAGAAGCCCCGCCGCATTGGCGAAGACCGCGCGCCCCCGGATCGTGCCGGTGGAGCGTTCGATCACGTTGTCGATGAAGTCCATGCGGCCGACGTTCGAGAAATCCTTTTCGTCGATCAGTTTCAATCGTACCAGCGACGAACCACCACGCACGGCGATACCGTCTCGCGCCGCGTTCACATTGCCATTGGCTGCAAGGCGCTCGTAGCGAAGATACGAGCCCTCATCGAAGGTGAATTCGAAGCGGATCGGGTCGGTCGACACGATCGTCGCGAGCAGCGTTGTATTGCCCGATGTTCCGCCGGTGACCAGATTTCCCACCGAGACACGGCGATCGCCTATGCGTCCACTGACTGGCGCGCGCAGGTCGGTAAATTGCAGATCGAGCTCGGCCTGTCGCACCGCTGCTTCCTGAGCGGCGACATTGGCTTCCGCAACCCGCTTCACCTGCGTGCGCTGGTCGAACGTCTGCTGGGTGATGGTCTTGTCCTTGACCAGTTGCGCCGCGCGGTCGAGGTCGCCCTGCGCGAATGCAAGTTCAGCGCGGGCCTTCTCAAGAGTCGCTTTGGCCTGATCGAGCGCCGTCTCGAACGGGCGCTTGTCGATGGTAAACAGGAGGTCGCCCTCCTTCACCAGCTGACCGTCCTTGAAATGGATACTGTCCAGATAGCCGGAGACGCGAGCCCGGACTTCGACCGAGTCGACCGCAACGAAGCGGCCGACATACTCATCAAAATCGGTGATGGTTCGCTCGATCGGCGTGGCGACGGTAACGGCAGGGGGCGGCGGCGCAGATTGCTGCTGCTGCGGATTTTGGCCGCATCCGGCGAGGCCAGCCACTGCGGTCAAAGCAAATGCGAAGCCCGCAAAGCGGCTATACTTTTGTCTAGTCATTCGAGGCTCATTGTGCACTGCAACCGTGCCAGCGTCACATAGGAACGCTGTGGTCAGACTGCAAACATTGTCCCCGCACCCGCCTGTTACCGACGCTCGCGACTTTTGTCCATCAATTATAGGGGGTTAGTCGGATTTTGTACTGATTGTCGGGACCTGCTTCTCGCCCCGAAAAGCCCTGAACCAGTGGCGCCCCAGCAACAGCAGCACCAGCACACCGTAAACAATGCCCCCGAGGACGGCGAGGGTCGCCAGCGTTGCTTCGTCACGGAAGACCGGCAGATCGCGATAGAGCGCCGCCACGATCCGCTGCGACAGGAAGAGCGTGATCCCGAACACGCATCCGATCGCCGCCAGCAGCAGGATTGACCGCTTGAGCCGCGCATCCATCCCGGCGATGCCGGCGCGCGAGGCAAACCAGGTGACAAGCCCCAGATTCACCCAGGCACCGATTGCGGTGGCAATGGCGAGACCGACCTGCGCCAACGGCCCCATCAGCACGATCTTGATCAGAATGTTGACCGCGACCGCGATCAGGGACGCCTTGACTGGGGTCAGGGTATCGCCGCGGGCAAAAAACGGAGCGGTCATGCTGCGGATCAGGACATAGGGAATGAGACCGATTGCGTAAGCCGCGAGCGTCGCGCCTGCGGCCAGCGCATCGTCGGCGGTGAATTTTCCGCGCAGGAACAGGGCGCGCATGATCAGATCGGGGATCAGCAGGAAGGCGACCAGACAGGGAATGGTTAGCAGCAGTGTCAGTTCGACCGCACGGTTTTGCGCGTTGCGCGCACCGGGTTCGTCGCCGGCGGCGAGGCGCCGCGACATTTCCGGCAGCAGGACGGTGCCGATCGCAATACCGATGACGCCGATCGGTAATTGATTGATGCGGTCCGCATAGTAGAGCGCCGAGATCGCACCGGCGGCGAGGAAGCTCGCGATGATGGTGTCGGCGAACATCGCAAGCTGTACGCCTGCCGAACCGACTGTTGCCGGTCCAAGTGCGCGGAAGAACTTCCGGACATTCTCGTCGATCCGCGGCCAGGTGAACCAGGCGAGCACCTGCGCGCGGCCGGCGTCGCCCACGACCAGCAGCAATTCGAGAATTCCGGCGATGAACACACCCCACGCCGCAGCGTGGCCGGCCGACGGAAAAAACGCGGCGAGCGCCAGCGTCGCCATCATCGATAGATTGAGCAGGATCGGCGCGGCGGCCGGCGTCGCAAAATGATGGATCGAATTCAGGATGCCGCCATAAAGCGTCACCAGCGAAACCAGCAACAGATAGGGAAAGGTGATGCGGGTCAGTTCGATTGCCAGTGCGAAACGACCGGGATCGTCCCTGAAGCCTGGCGCGAGCAGCGAGATCACGTCAGAGGTGAAGGCCAGCGCGATTGCGAGCAGCACCAGCTGGACCACCACCATCATGGTGAAGACGCGATCGGCAAAAAGCTTCGCCGGGTCCGGCCCATCCTGGGTGCGTATGCGGGCATAGGCGGGAATGAATGCGGCATTGAACGCGCCTTCGGCGAAGATGGCGCGAAAATGGTTCGGCAGCCGCAGCGCGACGAAGAAAGCGTCGGCCACCGGTCCGGCGCCGAGAATCGCCGCAAGCATGATGTCGCGCGCGAACCCGGTGATGCGCGAGAGAAGGGTAAAACCGCCGCCGGTGAAAATGCGTCCGATCACGACCGGAAAACCATTCTTTCCGTTCGTCCCCGCGACGGCGGGGACCCAGCACTGGATTCCCGCTTCCGCGGGAATGATCGGAGCCTAGAGGCGGTCCGTGTCTTAGCGCAACGCCCGCTTCACCGCATCCACGATGCGATCCTGCGTCGGCTCGTCGAGATAGGCATGCATCGGCAGGCTGATGACCTCGTCGGCGAGCCGCTCGCTGACCGCAAGCCCTGCCGCCGCCACCGGGAAGCCGCGATAGGCCGTCTGCCGGTGCAACGGCTTGGCGTAATAAATCGCGGTCGGAATGCCCTCGGCCTGCAGCGCTCGGGCAAACTCTTCGCGCTTACCGGGTGCCAGGCGGAGCGTGTATTGCGCCCAGACCGAGGTGTATCCGTCCGGCACAACCGGCACGATGGCCACATCCTTCAGCGCGCGGCTGTAGCGCCCGGCGACCCGGTTACGGGTCTCGATCTCGTCGCGGAAGATTTTCAGCTTTTCCAGCAGCACCGCCGCCTGGTTGGTGTCGAGACGGGCTGTCAGCCCGAGCCGGACGTTATCGTACTTGTCCGAGCCGCCGCCATGCACCCGCACGCTTTTCAGGATTGCGAGAAGTTCCTCGTCATCGGTCAGAACCGCACCGCCATCGCCGTAGCAGCCGAGCGGCTTGGCGGGGAAAAAGCTGGTGGCGGTGGCATGGCCGAAGGTGCCGACGGCGCGGCCCTTGTAGCTGCCGCCAAACCCCTGCGCCGCATCGTCGAGAATGAACAGATCATCGGCCGCGGCGACCTCCGCGATCGCATCGTAATCGGCCGGCAGACCGAACAGATCGACCGGGATCACGGCTTTGGGCTTCAGACCCGCGGCCTTGGCGGTCGCGATCCCGGATTTCAGACTCGCGACATCGATGTTGAAGGTTTCGGGATCCACATCCACCAGCACCGGCGTGGCACCGATCAGCGCAACGCTTTCCGCTGTCGCACAGAAGGTGAAGGTCGGACAGATCACGGCATCGCCGCGGCCGATCCCCTTCGCCATCAGGGTCATGACCAAAGCGTCAGTACCGCTCGAGCATGACAATGCGTATTTAGCGCCACAGAACGCAGCGAGTTCGGCCTCGAAGGCGGCGACCTCCGGTCCCATCAGAAACTGGCAATGGCTGAGGACGCGGGTGGTCGCGTCATCGATCGCCTTGCCCAGACGGCGGCGTTGCGCCGCCACATCGATGAAGGGAATGGGTTTCACTTCGACGCGGGCATGCTGGTTCATGGGCTGACGACGATTCTCTATCCGGAGCGAAAACGGAGGCCTAACCGGCAGCGCGGCGCGCGACCGAAGGATGCGACGCCACTTTGGCCGGCTGGCGGTTATCCAGGCAGCGCATCGCGACGTCCAGACTTTCAACACCCTCTTCGCCGGTCACCGGGGGGCGCTTGTTGTCACGCACCGCATGGACGAAGGCCTGCAATTCAGCGCGCAGCGGCTCCGAATGCCCGACCGAAAGGTGCCGCATCGAATAGCTGCCGTCCGGCTGGAACCCGAAGCATTCGGTGACCTGGCGGGTCAGAAGATCGCCGATCAGGTATTTGCGACGGGTGGCGACGTGAACGGTGCGCGCCTTGAACGGCGTCAGCCAGTTGGTGTTGATATGGGCCAAAACGCCCGAAGCGGTGCGGAATTGCAAGAGGGCGATGTCCTCCCGTTCGGCCACCGCGCTGGACAATTGCGGTTGGACTTCGACGATTTCCGAATCGGTGAACCAGCGGATCAGATCGATGTCATGGACCGCGAGATCGATGACCACGCCGACATTCGACATGCGCGGCGGAAACGGCCCGACCCGGGTGATCGCGATCGAAAGAATATCCTCGTCGCGAATCGCTTCCTTGATCGCCTGCACTGCCGGGTTGAAGCGCTCGACATGGCCGACCATCAGCTTGACGCCGCGCCGCTTGGCGGCGGCGATGATCTCGTGCCCCTCCTCCACATTGGAGGCGATCGGCTTTTCGATTAGGACATGAATGCCCCGCTCGATACATTTCAACGCCAGTCCATGGTGGAGATGCGTCGGTGCGGCAATGGTCACGGCGTCGAGGCCGGGCCCGAGCAGGTCGTCGATGTCCTCTACGGCAGGGACACCGAGAATGCGGGTGACCAGTTCGCGCTGTTGCGAATTGGGGTCCGCGACCCCGACCAGGGTCACGTCCGGCAATCCGGCAAATACGCGGGCGTGGTTTGCCCCCATGATACCCACGCCGACCACGCCGACGCGAAGCGGCCTAGCCTCGCCGCCCTTCACTGCAAGAACCATCTCAGACATACCCCCGAAGCGGCCCAGATCCCCGCTCTGCCTAGCATGCTCATTGCAATTGCGGCGAGATTTCGCTTTCCGCGTCCAAACACCTTTTGAGTCAGAGCGTTACGGACGGGAACCGGAAAATCCGTCCAAAGTCGGAGCTTGGAGCCGCCTGGACCCTAAAGGCCGCAATCGGAGGGCTATTCGGCCGCAGCCCGCCCGCCCAGGTCGAGCTTCAAGCCAACCGCCAGGGCGTCCTCCCTGAAGGCCTGGATCGCGCCGACCGAAAGCTCTTCGGGGGTTTTGGTGCCCAGCGCCGGAAGCTTTTTCAAGACATCGGCGGGTGCCGTAATGATGTGGCAGCCCATCTTGTCGGCCTCGATGACGTTATAGACCTCCCGGGTCGAGGCCCAGATGATCTCAACATTGGCGGTCTCGCGGGCCCGCGCAATCGCGTCGCGCATCAGTGGCGCACAGTCGATGCCGAAATCGGCGAGCCGCCCGGCAAAGACCGAGACGCAGGCGGGCGCTCCGCCCGCCAATGCCTGCATCGCCTTGTCGACCTGATCGGCCGAAAAAATTGCGGTGAGGTTGATGTTCACGCCATCGCGCGACAGTGTGCGTACCGCGTCGAATAGCGGTTCCTTGCGGGTCGTAGTCACGGGCAGCTTGACATAAACATTCTTGCCCCAGGACGCGATTACGCGCCCCTGCGCCACCATCTCCGCAATGTCGTCCGAGAACACCTCGAAGGAAATATGTCGATCGGGAACCGCCGCCACCAGATCGCGCGCATAGGCTTCGTAGTCGGTCACGCCAGCCTTCTTGAGCAGCGAAGGATTCGTGGTGAAACCCGCGATCCATCTGTTTTTCGCCATCTCCACGATCTGGGCCTTGTCGGCGCCGTCAGTGAACAGCTTGACCTTCAGGTCTTCGAGTTTGATCGCCATGACGCTCTCCGTCATTCCGGGCGCGAGCGCAGGCTCGCGCACCGGAATTCCATAGCTCCGAAGCGCCAATATGCAAAGGGCTGAATGCGGGAGCGTGCAGCCGGGCGAGCCCGAGTGAGAAGGAAACTCAAGACCTGCGATAATCGTCCTCGATGCGCACGATATCGTCCTCGCCGAGATAGCTGCCGGTCTGAACCTCGATCAGTTCCAGATCGATCATCCCGGGATTCTCCAGCCGGTGCGGCGTTCCCATCGGGATATAGATCGACTGATTTTCGTGCAGAGTCTTCACGTCCTCGCCGATCGTCACCCGCGCCGTACCGCGCACCACAATCCAGTGCTCTGCACGATGGTGATGATATTGCAGCGACAGCCGGCCGCCCTTTTTCACCACGATACGTTTGACCTGGTAGCGGGAGCCATTGTCGAGAGACTGATAATTTCCCCACGGCCGATGCACCTGGATGTGGTCCACCGTTACGGCGGGCGCAACTTCTTTGAGCTTTCCGACGAGACGTTTCATCTCCGCGGTATTTTTTCGATCCGCGATCAGGACGGCAT
>JAEZBA010000590.1 GCA_023430245.1 Pseudomonadota bacterium | reverse complement strand
CGGATTCGGGCTGGTGCTGTTCACCAAGGTCGAGACCGAGCAGCACCTTCTTCACATCCTGTTCGGCAATGTGCTCGGCGTCACCGCACGCGACCTGATCGAAACCGCGATCGTGGCCGGCGGCACGCTGGCGATCGTGCTCGTGAAGCGGCGGGACCTGCTGCTCTATTGCTTCGATCCGAACCACGCCCGCTCCATCGGCCTGCCGGTGCGGGTGCTGCATTACGGGCTACTGGTGCTGCTTGCGCTCACCATCGTCGCCTCGCTGAAGGCGGTCGGCATCATTCTCGTCATCGCCATGCTGATCGGGCCGGGCGCAACCGCTTATCTGCTCACGGATTCATTCGAGCGGATGCTGGTGATCGCCACCGCCGTGGCGCTGGCGTCGGCCTTTATCGGCACCGTCGTCAGCTTCCATATCGACGGCGCCACGGGTGCCTGTATCGTACTGACCCAGGCCTTGATTTTTGCGGCGGCGTTCCTGTTCGCGCCGAAGCAGGGCGTACTCCGGCGCCGTTCAGCCTAACGACGTCGTTGCCCGGATGAGCGAAGCGAAATCCGGGAAGTGATCGTCGCTGTGCTCATTGCGGGCGACAACCCTCAACCCGCATCCTGCTCCTCGTCCCGCCCGTAAAACTTGGTGCCAAGCTCGATCGGCTCGCGGCCCTGGCTGCGGCGATGCGCATTGGTATCGCGCAGCGAATAGACGCAGCCGCAATATTCCTGCTGATAGAATTCCTCGCGCTTGGAAATCTCGATCATGCGCGCCGCGCCGCCGCCCTTGCGCCAGTTGAAATCCCAGTAGCTCAGTCCCTCGTAACGGCCGGCGGCGCGCTGGCCGCAATCGTTGATCTGCGCCATGTTCTTCCAGCGCGAAATCCCGAGCGACGAGGTCATCACCGGGAAGCCGTGCTCATGCGCATAAAGCGCGGTGCGCTCGAAGCGCATGTCGAAGCACATGGTGCAGCGGATGCCGCGCTCCGGCTCCCATTCCATGCCCTTGGCACGCGCGAACCAATTGTCCTTGTCGTAATCCGCATCCACGAACGGCACGCCATGCTTTTCGGCAAAGCGGACATTCTCGTCCTTGCGCAGCAGATATTCGCGCTCCGGGTGAATGTTCGGATTGTAGAAAAAGATCGTGTAGTCGATGCCGGAGGCCAGCATCGCTTCCATCACCTCGCCGGAAAAGGGCGCGCAGCAGGAATGCAGCAGCACCTTCTTTTGGCCGCCGGGAGGGGTCAGTGGCTTGCGGTCGTAGGTGGTCATGCGCCGGCTTTTAGCCGATGCGGCCAGTCCGCGCTACCGGCCGTCGCAGCTTCGTGAAAGGCCTGCGGGTTCCCCGGCGGCGGCGGTTCCGATAGGCTTTCCGGATTATAAACATGCCGGAAAGCCGCCATGTCACGTATTTCCAGCCTGTGTTTTTGCCTTTCGCTCCTGCTTATTCTTTCAGCGCCGGCCTCCGCCGCAAAGCGGCTCGCGCTGGTGGTCGGAAACGGCAATTACAGTAGCGTCGATCCGCTGAAGAACCCGGCCAACGACGCCAGAGCGGTGGCGCAGTCGCTGCGGGATCTGGGCTTCGGAGTCACGCTCGCAATCGATGCCGGCAAGGCCGATTTCGAAAAGACGATCCGAGACTTTGCCGACTCACTCGCTGGCGCGGATGCGGCGGTGTTCTACTATGCGGGGCACGGCCTGCAGGTCGATGGCCGCAACTATATGGTTCCGGTGGACGCCAGACTATCCGACGAAGCCGACCTCCCGTTCCAGCTGGTTGCCATGGACATCGTGCTGCAGCGGCTCGCACATCATCGCATCACCAACATCGTGATCATGGATGCCTGCCGTGACAATCCGCTTGGCGACAAGCTCTCGAAGTCGCTCGGACAACGGAGCGATGCGGTCGGAACCGGGCTCGCAAGTGTCTATGCCAGCGCCGGCACGCTGATTTCGTACTCGACGCAACCCTATCACGTCGCACTCGACGGCGACGGCGACAACAGCATCTATTCCGGCTCGCTCGCCCGTCACATCAGCACACCCGATATCGACGTCATCGATATGCTCAAGCGCGTGCGTAAGGATGTCCAGGAGGCGACCAACAAGGAGCAATTGCCGTGGGACAGCCACGCCATGACCGACGACTTCTTCTTCAAGGTGTCGACCGGTCCTCGACCCCGGCTGGGGCCGGATCCGAATCGCGAGCACAAACCACCGCCACAGGACCAGCAGGCGAATGTCGTTCCCCCGGATAGCAATGCCGTCAGGACGGGCAAGCCGCCGGTGCATCATTGCGACGTGGTCGCAGGCAGTCCAAGCGACCCGGAGCGAGTCACCCCGGGCGTGGCCATTGGTGAAATAAACGGCGCCGAAGGTGTAAAGGCCTGCCGCGCCGCGCTCGCCCGCTACCCTAACACTCCGCGCTTCGAATTCCAGCTGGCGCGCTCGCTCTACAATATGAAATCCTATGACGAAGCGGCCAGACTGTTCCGAAATCTGGTGGAGCGCGGTTATTTCGCCGCCCTGACCAATTACGGCTGGATGCTGAATAACGGCTTCGGCGTACCGAAAGACCAGAAGGCCGCCGTCCAGCTTTACCTGCTCGCGGCGCATCAGGGCGACAATTTCGGGATGTTCAACACCGCCATGGCCTATGATTCCGGTGAAGGCCTCCCCTACGATTCACGGCAGGCGGCGCGCTGGCTCTATGCGGCGGCGCGCCTCGGGCACGACTATTCGATCCGGATGATGGTGGAGCGGCCGAATGCCTGGTCGCGCGAATTCCGTGTCGAGTTGCAGCGCCTCCTGCAACGAGCCGGCGCTTACGACGGGCCGCTCGACGGCAATCTCGGGCCGGGCATGGAGGCGGCGCTGCGCCGGGTGAGGGACCTGCCGTTTGCGCCAATGCCGGGCGGCGACGTGCCGAAGCAACGCTTCGATGCAACGACGATCCCCGGGATCGCGCCGGTGCCGGGCCGCTGACTACGGACGTCTGAACGCAGGTCAGTTAGCCCCCGCGCATAGACGGCGATTGCGGATCGAAGCGCTGGGTCGACACTCAGGGCTTCCGCTGCGGCGTCTGAGAATTCGGCAGGCTATTCGGGTTGAAAACCGGCCGGCTGTCGTTGAGCGCGTTTCCATCATGGCGCTTCGCATCTTCCTGCCGGTCGTTGCCCTTTCGGCGCCGATCGCGATCATCGGCCTCGTCGGAACCACGATTACCGCCGCTTCCATCGGCACAAAGCGCGTAGCGCACCTGGCACTGGCCGCCATTCTTTTCCCGCTCGCAATAGTCGAGTGCATTCTGCGCCGCCGAATCGAGCGAGGCGCCGGCACTGGTGAAAGCCTGGGTGTAATTGGTCCGGCCCCGCCGGCCTCGTTCTGCATAGCGGGTCAACGCCAGGCCGAGGCAATTCGGCGCCGATACCGATACGACTCTTGGGTCGCGGCTCGACCGGCGCCGTTGTAATTGCTCGAGCGCGACAAATTCCGCATCGCGCCGCGTACGGCTGATCTCGGCAATGAAATTGCCAAAGCCGTCGAAGGCGATGGCCACCCAGGGAGACGGAGCCGGCGTCGTCATCATTTTGACGACGGTTGAGCGTGTCAGTTGTCCGTCGGCATTCAGGTTCGCCATCTTCTGAAACTGCTGGAGGCTTTGCACGGTCTCCTGATTGAGCCGGCCATCGAGATTGTCGATCCGGAAACCGAAATCGAATAACCGCTGCTGAACACGCAGCACGATATCTTGCGTGGGGGTGAAAGGCTCCTCTGTCTCGCGGACGGGAGAAGCCGCACCGCCACCCGAGCCTTCCCGCTCTTCGACCCTGATCTGACGCGTCGTGCGTTCGGCGCTCTCGCTGGCACACCACCGCGCGTCCAATTGCTGCTGGCCGGGGCTTCCATCGATCTTCAGATCGGTCCAGCCGTAGAAGGGCTGCTCGCCCTTGGCCGCCTCGGCCTGGATCAGCGCGCTCATCTTCACCAGTGCCAGAGACGAGCCGCCTGCGTCGAACTGGGAAAGTTTGCAGCGCAGGATCACCACGTCCTCGGCCGCCGCCTGGCGACAGACCTCACCCTGCAAACGCTCCGCAATATCGGTCAGGCGTTTGGACTTGTCCGTGTCGCGTGCCAAACGCGCGTCGGCCGCGCGCGCCAGGACGGGCGTGACTAGGTCGAGACTGCCGCGACCGGCGCACAACAGCGGACGTTGCGGCGCGGCGATCGGTTCATGTAGTCGCAACGCGGTCTGCGCCTGAGCGGCACCCGCAGTGATCGTTGTCAGAACAGCCACAACAGCGAGCTTGGCAACGGACGCCATCGGGAAAGCCCTCGAAGGAAATGGTATTTTGATCCTACGGTCAAAGCCGCATGGGAACAAGGTTCGCCCTGTCAAGACGACGCCAGCCGCCGTCACATTGCCTTGACCAAAACCTCCGATAAAGCAGCCATTTCATACACCCTCGGCCGCCGGCAAGGGCGGCCGTCCTCTGATCATGTCCGCGGCCTTATCCGCGATCATGATAACTGGCGCATTGGTGTTGCCGCCAATCATCGCCGGAATGATCGAGGCATCGACCACGCGTAAACCGTCGACGCCGCGCAGCCGCAATTCGGCATCGACGACATCCTCGGCATTCTTGCCCATGGCGCAGGTGCCGACCGGGTGAAAACAGGTCTGCGCCGATGAACGGATATAATCCTTCAATGCCTCGTCGCTTTGCACCGCCGGGCCGGGACAGATCTCGGCGCCACGCACGCGCTGCCATCCCGGCGCTTCGAGAATGCGGCGGGCAAAGCGCAATCCACGCAGCAGATCGTCGAGATCGTCCGGCTCACTGAAAAAGGCCGGATCGATCAGCGGCGCAAGCTCAGGGTCGGGCCCCGC
>JAEZBA010000584.1 GCA_023430245.1 Pseudomonadota bacterium | reverse complement strand
ACGCACCAATTGCTGCGGCGTGATTGTCAGCGCGTTGGCGACGACCTGCTGCGCCACGATCTGGATGGCGTAGCCGGTTGCGGCCTGGGTCAGTTCGGCGAGGCGCTGTCCCTGACGGTTGAAAATCTCGATGCGGCCGACGCTGCCGTTCTCATCCTCGTACAGCTTCACATTGGTCACCCCGCCCGGCCCCACTTCGACCAAACCGGTGGTGCCGCGCACGCCGACGATCGCGGTCGGCGTGGTGATCCGCATTTCCCCGGTCTTGGCGACCTGTTCGGCGACAAAGCCGACCGTGCCGCGCGTCACGCTGACGACGGCGTTGCCACGTGCACCCTTGCGGTAGACAAACTCGTCGACCGTAATCGAGGCGTTAGCGGACAAACTGAACGTGGTTTCGTCGTCGAAGGTGACGCCGAGCGCACCGCTGGTATTGGTCGACAGCCGATCGCCCTTGCGGACGTCGTCACCCTTTTTCAGTCCGGCTGCTCCGGCCCCCCCGCGGGCAACGCTGGCGGCGGGCTTCACAGTGGCAACGCTGCCGACCACAGTCCCGGTGCCGGCGGAGGGCTTGCCGCCACCTGGCTTGGCCGGTGGCTTGCCGATCGGCGTCGGGAACGGATTGCCGGACTGCGCAAAAGCGAGCGACGGAGCGACGGTCAGCGCACAGGCAAGTGCGAGCGTCGCGAGCCGTCGAAATGCGTTCATGCAGGTTGCAGCAGTTGTTGCGGGGGTCGCTTGCTAGCTCAGCACACGCGCTGGTGCAAGCGAACGCGCCCTGCTTTCAATTACTTGTGAGGCCGCGCTGGTACTCCATGTCGCCGCCTTAGGTCGCCAATGCCGGCGACGGCGTTTCCTTGACCGCCTTGCCCGAAATTGGCGGACGCGGCAGCTTCGCCTCACCCGCCTCCATCGCAAAGGTATAGGCGAACGAATACCACGGTCCGGTCACGTCGGGCGCGGGCGGCACCTCGTGCTCATGGCGCACATAATTTCCGATCAGCGCCTTGGTCACGCCGAACTGCACGTCGGTCTCCAGCAGCGGATCGTCATTGACATAGATCTGCGAGATCAGCGTCTTGAAGCCCGGCTTGTAGATCAGGAAGTGGATATGCGCGGGCCGGTAATTGTGCGGCCGCTTCACCGCGCGGATGAAATCGCCGACCGGACCGTCGACCGGGATCGGATAACCGGCAGGCAGGATGCTGCGGAACGAGAACTTGCCCTGCGCATCGGTGCGGAATTGGCCGCGCAAGTTCATGTCCGCCTGGTTCGGGTCCTGGTTCTCGTAAAGTCCCTCGGTCGAGGATTGCCAGACGTCGACTACTGCATCCGCAATCGGTGCGCCCGCACCGTCCACGACAGTGCCTTCCGCGAACAGCACTGGACCGGGTGTTGGCGATCGAACGATCGAGCCGCCATTCTCGGTCTTCGGAGAATCCAGCCGCCAGAACGGGCCAAGCATCGAAGCCGATGTCTCCGTCTGTCCCTTATTGCCGTTGTTGAGCAGGCAGACCAGCGCCGATACGCCGAGCGAGCCCGCCATCAGCACCACTTCGTTATGCGAGGGATCGGATTTCTGCCCGAGCCGGACGATGAAATTACAGGCCTGATGAAACTCTTCCTCGCTCAGCTTCGCTTCCCGGATGAAGCCATGCAGGTGCTTGATCATCAGGGTGACGAGTTCGCGCAGCCGCGGGTCCGGCGTCTTTTCCATCGCCTGCAGGACCGCGGTGGTGACTTCGTTCTGGTCGCCGATGATCATGCCATTCCTCCACACACGACCGGCCCTGGGCTGGAACGGCTGCGGCACCATCCAGCATGAGCGCGGATCGGAATTATTGGTTTGCGTTATAGCAAAGCCGGCGCGGAAACCTCAAAGCAATCCAAGCTCGCTGAGTTCGCGACGCAGGTGTTCGGGCATGGCGGCGGCTCCGCGTGCTGCCCGATCGAGGGCACCGGGCGCGTCCTCGTCCGAGAGGTAGCGCCAGCCTTGGAACGCCCGACAGGGCCGTGGAACGACCAGCTTGATCTTGCCATCCAGCACGATCCGGCAGCGGCCAATGCCGTCCTTGTCCACGAATGGGCGAAGATCAAGGATGCGTTCGCGGCACATCACCTGGCCCTTGATCACCCAATGGAGCGAGCCGCCATCGAGCAGTTCATCGGCCCGTTTCGGCACCATGCGGGTGGTGTGGATGTGTTCCGGCTTCTGCCCACGCCTCTTCTTTTCCTTCAGGCGGGCGGCGACCCACGATTTCAACTCGTCGACGGAATCGCAGCCCACGCACAATTTGATCAGATGAAGCGGCATACCCTTCCATACTGGCCGCGATGCGCCGGCGTCAAAGGTCTCGCCCCGCGCTCTCCACAGATCAGCTCCGCTCTCCGATCGCCATAATGCGGGCGCCTTCGGCGATCTGGGCACCCACCGCTACCGCGATCTCGGTCACAACGCCGTCGTGCGGCGCCACCAGAGCATGCTCCATCTTCATCGCTTCGATGATGGCCAGGCGGTGCCCCTTCGACACGACCTCGCCCGCTGCAACCAATAACGCAAGCAGCTTGCCGTGCATCGGCGCCCGGACGGTTCCGTCGCCTGCGGCATGGTCGGAATCGATCGCCTCGAAATCGGCAAGGCTCACATGAGTCTGGCGGCCTCCTCGCAGGACATAGACCGCATTCGGGACCTCGATCAATGTGGCGGCCGGGTCCGGTTCGGCACCCTGGACCGAAATGCGCCATGGCCGGGTCGAGACATCCAGCACCGCCTGGTCCGGATCGCCGTTGACCAGAATCGGCATCGCGGTGGCTCGCACGCCCGAAAGCTGGAAACCATCGGCAATATCCCATGGCGATACCGGCGCGTCCGGATCGGCGGGCGCACCGAACGTGCCGGCGATGAGATGCGCCGCACCGCTGGCGGCAGCGGCTGCGTCGATGCCCTGCGCATCAAGCCCGAGTTCGGTGTGATGGCGCGCGATGTAGCCGGTGTCGAAATCGCCAGCGCGAAAATCAGGCGAGCGGCACAAAGCCGAGAGAAAAGCGAGATTGGTGCGCGGACCGGCGACAATCGTCCGGTCGAGTGCTGCACCGAGCCGGTCGAGCGCGACCTCGCGGGTGTCTGCATGCGCGATCAGCTTGGCGATCATCGGATCGTAGTAAGGCGATATCTCTCCACCCTGCTCCACCCCGCTATCGACCCGCACCCCCTCGCCCTCGGGAAAGGACAGCGCCACCAGCGTCCCGGTCGAGGGCAGAAACTCGCGCTCGGGATCTTCGGCATAGAGCCGCGCCTCGACCGCGTGGCCACGCAACGGGATTTCGTTCTGGTTGGTGACCGGAAGCCGTTCGCCCGCGGCAATGCGGAATTGCCATTCGACCAGATCGAAACCGGTGATCGCCTCGGTGACAGGATGCTCGACCTGCAGCCGCGTGTT
>JAEZBA010000473.1 GCA_023430245.1 Pseudomonadota bacterium | reverse complement strand
GGGATTGCGGCGCGACCGTGAAATTTTCGCCGTTACCGAGGCGAAATATGTCTCAGTCCCCGCCTGGTGAGCCGCCAACCCTGGTTCCGATCTGAGGAGCGCTCGCCGGAAAGCCGGTTTCTGGCATGCTCGCCGCCCGCGCGATCATAAACCCAACCATCCATCTGCCTTTTTTGCTGCAGCGCATCGCCTTGGCGGGAGACCGATGTCGACAATTGCATCGATAACTTTCGAACGTGCGCGCGCAATACTTCAGGCTTCAAACGAATACAGTATATCCCGCCCACGCGCGCAATCGTGCAAACACAAGACAAGCGCAAAGCGATTTTGTTTCCTTGCAATTCGCAAATGTCATAGGCGACAATCAACACATGGCAGTTGCCATACGGTGATGTTTTTGCGCGGAGCGTGAGCGGCGTACAAGAAGCGGGGGGCTCGGGTGGCAAAGGCGGCGCGTCATGTCAGAAGCAAGACCGGCAAGGTGCAACACGTTCCGCTCGAAGAGCGCGTGATGCATCGTTTTTTCCTGATCGCCAAACGTTTCGATCAGGCATTGGTCGCAATGCATTCCAAGAAGCTCGGCATCTCCGTCAACAATTGCAAGATCATGCGTGTCATCGCCTTTCATGGCCCGTTATCGGCGACCGAGCTTGGCGTGCGCACCAGCCTCGATCCCGACAAGATCACCCGGGCCGTCGATACGCTGGTGGATCGCAGCTATGTCATTCGCAAGAGTGACGAAGCCGACCGGCGAAAGGTTGTGCTGACGCTCTCGGCGAAAGGCAGGCGCGTCCACGACAAGATCGAGATGGTGGTGAGCGCGATGGAAGCCGAATTCCTGAGCGCGCTGACCGCAGATGAGCGCAGGTCGCTCGGCTCCTCACTCGACAAGCTCGAACAGCATACCAGTCTCAGGTTCGGCCGCCGCGAAGGCTGGTACGATCGCCGCCAGCTTGCGGGGGATGCATCCCGCGGGATCAAGCCGGACGCAAGGCGGCCGGCCAAGCCAGCGGGACGCGTTGTCAGCGGCAAGCTCGTCGGCGCGAAATAAGCCGGACGTTCTATTCGTCTACCGGCGGCGGACTATAGCGTATTCAAAATCGGCCGCAGCGGGCGGTTGAATCCCAGGATCACGGCTCCGGCCGATGCGGCGACGGCGGCGATCATCAGGAAGAACGAGTCCTTGTCCATCGCGCTCCAGAAGCTGCCGAGCCAGCCGCCGATGAAATTGCCGGCGAAGCTGGTCGCGAGCCACATCCCCATCACCATTGAGACAACCCGCGCCGGTGCAACTTTCGTGACGAGCGACAGTCCGGTCGGCGAGAGATAAAGCTCGCCGATGGTGACGATGGCGAAATAGAGCAGCAGCCACAGCCAGCTCGCCTGGCCGATACCGGCCTGCAACGCCGCGAGCATGAGCACGAGATTGGCGAGCGCCACGCCAAAGCAGCCCAAGGCCATTTTCACCACGGTCGACGGTTCGCTGCCACGCCGCGCCTGCCATGCCCATAGCGCGATCACGAACGGCGTGAAGGCGAAGATCATGAACGGATTGAAGGCCTGAAACCATGTCACCGGGATCTGCCCCTGCCAGATCAGCAGGTTCACATTGCGATCGGTTTGCGCGTCGGCCCATAGCGCGATGGTGTTGCCCTGCTGCTCGTAGGTCGCCCAGAACAGGGACACCGGTAGGAACAGCAGCGCCAGCGCGAGAATGCGCCGCCACTCGTCGCGGTCGAGCGGAATGCGCGGCGTGCCCGCGCGCTGCGTCCGGTCGTCCGGCGGCAGCGTGTGCCATCCCGCGACATAGATCAGCGTTCCGATCAGCATGCCGATGCCGGCGGCCGCGAAGCCGTAATGCCAGCCATAGGCTTCGCCGAGCGTGCCGCAGACCAGCGGCGAGAAGAATGCGCCGATATTGATCCCGACATAGAAGATCGAGAAAGCGCGGTCGCGACGCGGATCGCCGGGCGCGTAGAGAGCGCCGACCTGGGTCGAGATGTTCGGCTTGAATGCACCATTGCCGAGAATGAGCACGAACAGCGCCAGCAGGAACAGCGATTCGAACGCCATCATGAAATGGCCGATGGCCATCAGCACGGCGCCCGCGATCACAGTCCGGCGCTGGCCGAGCCAACGATCGGCGATCAGCCCCCCGATCACCGGCGTGAGATACACGAAGGCGGTGTAGAGGCCGTAGATGTGCGATGAGAGCGGCTGCACGCCGAGCGGGCCGAAGATGAATTCCAGCGCGCCCTTGATCGCGCCGTATCCGATCACGGTCTCGGCCTGGCCGGGTTGCAGCAGGTGCTTGACCATGTAGAGGACAAGGAGCGTTCGCATCCCGTAATAGGAAAAGCGCTCCCACATCTCGGTCGTGAACAGGAAGGTCAGGCCCTTCGGGTGCCCGAACAGGTCGGCTGTCGGCGCCGCCGTACTCCTGATGGTCATCGCTTGTTCCAACGCAACCGGCGTTCAACTGTGTCGCAAGTTTGCCGTTGCGCCAAGTGGATGCAGGCAGCTTTTGTGAGGCCAGCGCGTCTTCCACTTGTCATCGCCCGCGCAGGCGGGCGATCCAGTAAGCGTCAGTGCATCAGGAGGCTACTGGATGCCCCGCCTTCGCGGGGCATGACAGGAGGGGCGGGTGCTTGTGCGGTCCAAAACAGCTACCCGGCGAAACCACCGCTCTCCAGGAATTCCTTTTCCTCCGGCGTGGTCTCGCGGCCGAGCACGGGATTGCGATGCGGGAAGCGGCCGAAGCGCCGAATCACCTCGGCATGGATCTCGGCGTATTTGTGATTGTCCTCGTTGCCGAGCGCGCGGCAGAGCTCGACGCAACGGAGCTGATCCTCCAGATCCTCCGAATGCATGAACGGAAGATAGAAGAAAGCGCGCAATTCCTTGTCGATGGATTGATCGAAGCCCCGGTCGATCGCTGAATCGGCGACATCGCGTGCGAGCGGATCGGTTGCCCAGGCGCGCGGACTGTCGCGGAACATGTTGCGCGGAAACTGGTCGAGCACGATGACAAGTGCGAGCGCGCTGTCGGGCCCGCTTTGCCAGGAACTCAGGCGGCCCGCGGCGGCGGCTTCGTAGGTCGCGAGGAAATTATCCCGGATCGTCTGGTCGAAGGCGTCGTCCTTTTCGTACCACTTGTCGGGGCCTGCCTGTTTCCAGAAGGCGAGAACGTCGTCGGCGGTTTTGATGGTGGTCATCGATAGGGGGTCCTTGAGAGCAGCTGTTCAAATTCCGCTCATGCCCGCGAAGGCGGGCATCCAGCACTTGTTTCTCTGGGTCCCCGCCTTCGCGGGGACGAGCGAGTGGGGGGATACCTACACCCGTGTCTGGCCCGCCCGGATGCTCGTGTAAACCGCCCGGTCCAGCGGGATGAAGGCGCGGCGCGACGGATCGTTGAAATAGATCGGGTCGGTGATCGCGTCGGGGTCGAAGCCCTGCTTCACCAGATCGACCTTCTTCTGCTTGAAGGTCGCCGTCATATCGAGATCCCGGCGGACCCGCACGAAAACCGGCCGTGCGTATTCCGGCAGCGAATCCTGCAGATGCAGATAGAGCGAGGCAAGATCGCAGTCGTGGCACACGATCGCGGCCATGCCGGCGCGGCCTTCATGGCCGGGCACGGCGACGCCATAGACGTTGGTATCCTGGATGCCGGGGAACTTGTTGATCGCCTCGGCCACTTCGAGCGTGGAGACATTCTCGCCCTTCCAGCGGAAGGTATCGCCGATGCGGTCGACGAAATAGAAATAGCCGTTCTCGTCCTTGCGCATCAGGTCGCCGGTACGAAACCAGATGTCGTTGGGCGTGAATACATGCCGCAGGATCTTCTTTTCGGTGTCCTCACGCCGCGCGTAGCCTTCAAAGCGGTTGCCCGGCTTGTTGGCATCGTTGACGATCTTGCCGATCGCCTCGCCGATCTCGTTTGGGCCGCACGGAATGCAGAAGCCTTCGGCGTTGCGCTCGGGCTGTTCGGCCTCGACGTCGAACCTGACCAGCGCCGTGGGGAAGCGGTGTTCGAGAAACCAGGGCAGGCGGCCGACCGCGCCGGTCTTGCCCTCGAGATTGAACATCAGCACGTTGCCTTCGGTCGCCGCGTAGAATTCCAGGATCAGCGGAATCTTGAAGCGGGTCTTGAACTCATCCCAGATGTCGGGGCGCAGCCCGTTGCCGCAGGCGAGCCGCAGCTTGTGTCTGGTCTCGTTCGGATTCGGCGGCGCATTGACCAGATAGCGGCATAGTTCGCCGATATACTGCATCATCGTGCAATCGTTGTTGACGATGTCGTCCCAGAATTCCCGCACTGAGAAGCGCTCGCGGATATAGACCGAGCCGCCATTCACCAGGAGCGAACCGGTGGCGCAGAGCCCGCCGGCGGTATGGTACATCGGCAGGCAGACATAATTGCGGTCGGACTTTTTGGTCCCCATCATGCCGGCGAAGCCGAAACAGGCGAGCATCACCCGGTAATGGTTGATGTTGGCTGCCTTGGGCAGGCCGGTGGTGCCGGAGGTGTAGATATAGAGCGCGGGATCTTCGATGGTGAGCGCGCGTCGCTCCGATGCGGCGAGCGTCGCGCCGGACAGGCCGTCGGCTACGGTGTCGATGCGGTGTTCGCCGTCGGCGCCGTGAACCCAGACTTTCGGGACGGATTTCAGCAGCGGTCGAATGCTGTCGAACTGCGCCATCAGCTCGGCCGCGACGATCACGTGTTTCGGTGACACGATGTCGATGCAATGGGCGAGCGAGGCGCCGATCAGGTTGGTGTTGACCAGGGCGGTGACGCCGCCGATGCGGGTGATGCCGAGCCAGACCGCCATGAATTCCGGCCGGTTCGGCATCAACAGGCAGACGGTGTCGCCCTTGGAGATGGTCTCGCCCAGCGCCCAGCGCGAATAACGGTTCGAGCGCTCAAACAATTGCCGGTAGCTGAAGGTCTCACGCGGCGACAGCAGCGCGGGTGCGTCGCCATGCCGCGCGGCCAGTTCCTCGACCACGTTCGGAAAAATGCGGGCCGGATTTTTCGCAATATGCGTTGTCATGCGAAGCGCGCGCAGCACGCCCCGCAGAAACACCAGATCGCCCTTGAGTTGGCTGAAGAACCCCATTCCCGGCTCCAACGGGCGATGAGGCTACCATCGAAGAGTCGCCAGCCGGTTTCAAGAGGTGGTTAACGATTGCGTTGCGGCCGGCCGGCTGGGCGCGGCGGCGCTAGCGGTGATCGGCGCCGCCGAACGGCACCAGCGGATTGTCGGTGAGGGCCTGCGCATCCGGCCGGTCCGGCATGGTGTAGCCAAGGAAGGCGTCGAACAATTCGCGGATCACGCGCGGCTCGATGTCGCGGACGATGAACACCATGCGGGTGCGGTGGTCGGCGTCCGGCCAGGCGTCGAGTTGCGTTGCGGGATGCAGCACGTGCTGCACGCCATGCAGCACCATCGGCCGGTCCGGCGTCTCCTCGATATTCACGATCGCCTTCATGCGCAGAAGGTTCGGCCCGTGCGTGGAGCGCAGCAGTTCCAGGAACAGATCGAGCATCGCCGCGGGGATGGCGCGGTCGGTCGCGAGTGTGAAGGCTTGCACCCGCTCGTCGTGGCGGTTCACGTCGTGATGGTGGTGATGATGGTGCGCATGCGCCGCCGCGACCGCCTCATCGGCGAGCCAGCGCGACACGTCCGGGATCTTGCGGTCCGGATCGTAGAGTCCGCAGCCGGTCAGGGCTGATACGGTTGCCTCGCCGGCCGCGGCATCGAGGATCGGTGCCGCCGGATTGAGCTTGCGCAGCCGCGCGATCAGGGCGCCGCGCCTGGCGGCGCCGTCCTCGCTCTGCAGCAGATCGGTCTTGGTCAGCACGATGCGATCGGCGACAGCGGCCTGCTTCACCGCCTCGGGATGATTGTCGAGCGTGTCGGACCCGTTCACCGCATCGACCAGCGTCACCACGCC
>JAEZBA010000429.1 GCA_023430245.1 Pseudomonadota bacterium | reverse complement strand
TCTGATTTGGTATCGTGTGTGAGCGAGCGGATCAGGCCTTGGCAGTGGGTGCGGCCTTGGGCGCCTTTTTCTTCGTGATGCGGATATCGCCATTCTTCCATCTGAACTTGTCCTTGTTCGTCGTAGGCGTTGCAACGGGTGCAGGCCGAGCCGCGAGAGCGGCAACCTTCGCCGAGACCCCTTTCAGGGAGGCTTTAAACTCCAACGCCTTGGCGCGGATCGAAACAGCCTCCTCAACGGTATCGTAAGCCCCAAGGTAGAGGTTTGTGTAGAACTTGCCGTTGTAGGTCGCGATGCCCTTCGGCAAGGAAACAATGACCTTTTTCTTCGCAGACATGGGAGCACTCCGTTTGAGGCAGCGCGGAAGCGCTTGCTCGATGACGGATATATATGGGAATAAATACTCATTCCCAAACCGATCAGTCTCCTACCGTTAAGCTAGGCTTTCGAGATTGGGCCGAAGACAGCAAATTCAAAACGCGGCTTGGGGTAGAAACGGGGGTACATACTAAAAAACGTCGAAAACTTTAATAAAACCAATGGCATTAGATTCCGGCCAGGGGCACCATAATAAAATCGAGCACTTATGTAATATTTGGCAATCGCTGCCGAGTCTGCCCTGCATTGTTCCTGCAATGTGAAATGGGGATGACTTTGCGAGTGGCGTTCCTAATCCGACGCCGCAAGCCGCATCATCCCGCCGATATCGGCTTGCGTCTCGAGCGTCTCGATCGCACCCAGCAACTGCTCCGCACGGGCGGCACCCAGCACCTCACCCGCCAGCGCCCTGAACTTGCTCTGCAGTCGCGCCTTCTGGACGCCGAGATCGGTCTCAGGCTTGCCGGAATCGTGCTCCGCCTCGATCGACCGTCCGCCTTTGGCAATCAATCGGATGCCGGTGCGGGTGATCGGCCGGATCTCTGCGAGCTGGACCTCGACCTTCTCGCGCGCCTGCGCGATCGAAGGGTCCGCCGCCGCATCGTCGGTAAAGCTCGACAGGGCGCTGGTGTCGCGACCGAGCATCGACAACGCCGCCACGGTCCGCAGGCTGAACTTCATGCCGAGGCCGGTATCCGGGTTGGGGATATTGCAGACGCTGTTCAGCGACTGGTCGGCGGTGACGACGATGCGCTCCACCGCGTCGGGTGACAGCGCATGCGCTTTCATCGCCTCGGCGATCGCATTCGCGGCAGCGTGCGTCATGTAGCAGGCCGCGTGATACTTGAAGAGATTCTGCCGCAGGAAGAAGCCGCCCGGCGGCTCCGCGAAGGCCCCGGCGCCGTCGCGCGCTCCGGCATGGGTGGCTGCAAAGCCGTTGGCGCATTCGACCGAGGCGGTCGCGGAGGTGAAATCACGCGCCGCCAAGAGCGCTGCGAACAGGCCATTGAATGCACCCTTGCCGGCATGCAGCGGCTTGCAATCGGTGCCGAACATCGAACGGATGCCGGCGGCCTGCGCAGCCGCAATGCCGATGGCGCGCTCGGTGCGGTCAGCATCGAGCCGCATCAGATGCGCGCAGGCTGCGGCGGCTGCGAAGGTGCCGATGGTGCCGGTGCCGTGGAAGCCGCTGTCGTAATGCGTCGGCGCCATATACATGCCGATGCGCGAGCCGGCTTCATATCCAGCGACGAACGACTCCAGCACCTCGCGCCCCGACGCCTTGCGCTTCTCGGCGAGTGCAAGCAAGGCCGGCAGGATGACCACGCTGGCATGCGCCGACATCGGAAGGCTGACGTCGTCATAATCGAGCGCATGCGCGGCCATGCCGTTGATCAGCGCCGCATCGAGCGCAGACGCGCGCGGCGCAAGCCCGATCAGCGTTGACGGACCATCGCTGCCGCGCCCGTCCAGCAACTCCGCCGCGACCGCCTGCGAACCGGTTTCGCGCGTACCGGCCAGCGTGACCGCGAGAAAATCGGTGATGCATTGCCTGGCGAGTTCGACGATGTCCGCCGGATATTGCTCGATCCTGCGGACAACGAGTTCGTCGACCACGGCGCGCGTCACCGCGCTCGGGATGCCGTCCTGTGCCTGTTTGACAACCTGTAGCATCAGTCAGTTCTCTTTACGTTTGAAATAATCATGTGCGGTCGGGAGCGAAGCCGGATCCGTCATCCTGAGGTGTGAGCGCAGCGAGCCTCTAAGGATGAACGGCCACTGATCGGGCCGTCGCCCTTCGATGGCCGCTAACGCGGCCACCTCAGGGTGACGGATAAAGATTTGATCGTGTGCCATCAAAAGACTCAAGCCTGACCGCGCCGATACGCTGTCTACGGAAGCCCGGTTCCAAGCAAGACCATGTACGCGCATCGGAACCGTTCCATGCGCTACATCCCGAACAACTCGGCGCGGTCCAGCGTATTCTTCAGAATACGCAGCGACGCGATATCGACCATCTGCCCGTCGATCTGCGCGGCGCCGAGACCTTTCGCTTCCGCCTCGAGGAACGCATCGCGCAGCTTGCGCGCCTGCGCAACGTCCTCTGGCTTCGGCGAGAATACTTCGATGGCAGGCTCGATCTGGGCTGGATGGATCGCCCATTTCCCGACAAAACCGAGCGCCAGCGCCTCGATGGCCTGCCGCCGGTAGCCCTCGACGTCCTTGAAGTTCGGGAACGGGCCGTCGATGGCGTCGATTTTCGCCGCGCGTGCGGCCATGCCGAGCCGCACCCGCGCGTAATGCCAGATGTCGCCGGGATAAGGATTGGCGGCGCTGCCGACGAATCCGAGGTCGATCCCCATCGCGGCCGACAGATCGCCCATGCCGAGAATGAGCGATTCGACGCGCGGGCTCGCCTTGGCGATGGCTTCGACATTCTGCACGCCCTCGACCTCCTCGATCAGCACCTCGATGCCAATCTCACGATCGAGCCCGATAGTGCGTTCGATCTGGCTGAGGAGCGTGGCGGCAAACTGGATGTCGGAAGCCGACGTCACCTTGGTCATCATGATGGTGTCGAGATGGGTGCCTGCGCCCTCCACCACCTCGATGATGTCGCGATAGGCATACTTGGTGGTGAGATCGTTGATCCGCACGCAGCGGGTCTTGCCGGTCCAGTCGAGTTCCTTCAGCGCCTTGACGATATTTCCGCGCGCGGCCTCCTTCGCGCTTGGCGCAACCGCGTCCTCCAGATCGAGAAAAACATGGTCGGCGCGGCTGGCGGCCGCCTTCGCCATCATCTTGTCGCTGGAGCCCGGCACCGACAACTGAACGCGGCGCGGACGGCGGGGTCGTGTGGTTTTCATCGAAGACTTCCTACTGAATTCGTCCTACTGAACGACCTTGCGTTGTCGCAGGTCGGCGATCTCAGACATTTCGAGACCGGCGGCTGAGAGAATCTGGTCGGTATGCTGACCGGGCAGAGGCGGACCGGACCAGATCGCACCCGGCGTCTCGGTGAATTTGATCGGCACGCCGGCAAGCTCGACCGGAGCCGCAGTGCCGGGATCGCGCGTCTCCACGATCATGTTGCGCGCCGCGAAATGCGGATCCTGCGCGATGTCGGCCATATCATAAACCGGGCCGAACGGGATCTTACCGCCAAACAATTCGAGCAGCTCCTTCTTGGTCCGCATGCGCGTGAACGACTCGACGATCTCGAAAACCCGTTCGCGATTCTTCGTCCGCAGCGCATTGGTCGCGAGCGTCTCGTCGGCCAGAAGATCGTCGCGGCCGATCAGGGTGAGGATTTTCCGCCACCATTCATCGGTCGGCGCGCCGATGCTGACAAAGCCGTCGGATGCCTTGAACAAGCCAAACGGCGTGAGGATCGGGTGCTGGTTGCCTTCCGGGCCGGGCACCACGCCGGCATAGCTGTGCTGATGCACGATGCGCTCGCAGATCGAGAGCACGACATCGACCATGCAGATATCCACGAACTGACCGCGCCCGGTCATCTTTGCGCGCAACAGGGCGGCCAGAATGCCGGTCGCGGCAAACGCGCCCGGCACGATATCGCCCAGGCCGGGGCCAACCTTGGTCGGCGTCTTCGCATCCGGACCCGTGATCCCCATCAATCCGCCCATCGCCTGCGCCACCACGTCGAAGGCCGGCCAGTCGACATACGGACTTTCGCCGGTGCGCGGATCGCCAAAGCCACGGATCGCGGCATAGACCAGGGCTGGATTGTCCTCGCGCAACGATTCATAGGAGAGACCGAGTCGGTCCATGACCCGGGCGCGATAATTCTCGACCACCACATCGGCGGTGCGGATCAGCCGGCGCAGCAGCGCGCGACCGTCCTCGCTCTTCAGGTCGATGACGATGCTCTTCTTGTTGCGGTTGACGGAGGAGAAATAGCCGCCGGTGAGCCGCGCCTCATCGTCCGCGCGATAGGGCCCGAGCTTGCGCGAGGAATCGCCCTGCGGCGGCTCGACCTTGATGACGTCAGCGCCCTGGTCGGCCAGCATCTGGGTGCAATAGGGCCCCGCCAGCATCTGGGTCAGGTCGACGACCCGGATGCCTTCCAGCGCGCCGCCTCTGCTATCGGTCATTGGCCGTGCTGTGGACATGCGGGTGTCAGACTTCCTCTTGGCTCGTTACGGCCAGTCCCACCATTGATCATGGGAGGGGTCAAGCGAAATTGTACGGACATTGTCGACTCGGCGGCACTTGCGCGATTCTTGGCAGGGGAGCGTGTCCGTTCACGGTGTCATCGCCGGCGCAGGCGGGCGATCATTAAACGCCGAACATCCAATAGCTTAGAATCTCATTGCAAGTCGGATCGCCCCATGCGATCAAATGTTCGGACATTTCGAACAGGCATAGGCCCGGACAGAAAGCACGATGTCGTCTCCCACCCTGTATCAGCAGATTCGCCGGACCCTGACCGACGAAATCATGTCGGGGCGTTACGCCGCGGGGGACCGCTTCCCGCCGGAGAACGAACTCTGCGACCGGTTCGGGGTCAGCCGCCAGACCGTGCGCGAGGCGATCCGCGAATTGCAAACGCGCGGTCTGCTGAAACGACGCCGCGGCGCCGGCACCATCGTCTGCGGCCGGCAGGATCCGACCCTGTTCGTGCAGGAGATCGACACCCTGGGCCGGCTGTTCGATGCCGCGCAGGATACGCGGCTCGAACGCAAGACCGAGGGCCTGATCGTGGTCCGTGAGGGGCTGGCCGACCTGCTCGGCTGCAAACCGGGTGAGAGCTGGCTTCGCGTCGCCGGCCTGCGCTGGCATGTCGAGCGCAACATCAAGCTGTGCTGGACCGAAATCTTCGTGGCGCGCAAATACGCCGACGTGCGCAAGCACGTGAGCGACGAGACGGCCGGTATCTTCACCCTGCTGGAACGGCATTTCGGCGTGACGCTGACGCGCCTCGAACAGGAAATCAGCGCGGTCGCGATCGACGACAAGCATGCGGTCGAACTGGAGGCCGCGCCCGGCAGCCCTGGCCTGTTCGTGCTGCGCCGCTATTTCGACCCGGCCGACGAGATGTATCAGATTGCCATCAGCCTGTATCCGGCCGATCGCTTCACCATGAAGACGCAGTTGTTGCGTCAGGCGATTCCCGCATCAGTCATGTCCTGACCGGTGCAACGTTCGATCGAATCCGGAGCATCTCCAGCATGACGGCGCCAACTGAAGCGGACGCGCTGCGAGCACGCGCCACCTTGTGGCGCAAGGGACATTCGTTCGAGGAATTCTCGCCCGGCCGCGTGTTCGTGCATCACTGGGGCCGCACCATCACCGAAGCCGACAACACGATCTTCACGACGCTGACGCTGCATTACAACCCGCGCTATTTCAATGCGGAATTCGCGCGTGGGGAAGGCCATCCGGATGTCGTGGTCTGCCCGATGCTGGTGTTCAATACAGTGTTCGGCCTCAGTGTTCAGGACCTGAGCGAGGCCGGAGGCATGTTCCTCGGGATCGAGGATCTGACCTTCTACGAGCCTGTCTATCCCGGCGACACGCTGACCGCGTCGAGCGCAGTGCTGGATTGCCGCGAGTCCAAGAGCGACGAGCGCAACGGCATCGTCACCTGGCACACCAAAGGATTCAATCAGCGCAAGGCGCTGGTGGTGGACTTCAAGCGAACGAATCTCGTGCGGAAAGAACGGTTTAGATGACATACATGACGGAAGAGCGCCGCCTGATCCAGGACAGCGCGCGCGAATTCGCGATGCGCGAAGTGATGCCGCTCGCCAACAAACTCGACCCGGAGAAGGGCGACATCCCGATGGACCTGCGGGAGAAGATGGCCGAGATGGGGTATTTCGGCATTCTGATTCCGGAGGATTATGGCGGACTTGGGCTCGGCTGTTTCGAATATTGCCTGGTCGCCGAAGAATTATCGAAAGCGTGGATGAGCGTCGCCAGTCTGATGGCGCGCGCCAATGGACTCGTCGGCATGCCGGTGATGACCGAAGAGCAGCGGCGCAACTATCTGCCGCGCATGGCGCGCGGCGACTTCATCGGCTGCGTCGCCATCTCCGAGCCGAATGTCGGCTCCGATGTCTCCGCCATCGCCTGCCGCGCACGCCGCGACGGCGACAGCTGGGTCATCAACGGCAACAAATACTGGTGCACCTTCGCCGACGGCGCCGATTTCATGATCCTGATGGCGCGGACCTCGGAATCGACGAATCCGAAGCGCCGGCATGAAGGTATTTCCTGCTTCATGTTCGAGAAGCCGCGCGGCACCTTCCCGAAAGGCCTGCAAGGCAATGCCATCCCGAAGATCGGCTATTTCGGCATGAAGACGTACGAACTGGCCTTCGACGATTTTCGCATCCCAGCGGAATCGCTGATGGGCGAGGAAGGCAAGGGCTTTTATCTGATCTCGAGCGAACTGGAAAAGGCACGCGCTCACACCGCGGCGCGCGCCATCGGGTGTGCAAGCGGCGCTCTCGATTGCGCCGTCAACTACGCAAAGGAGCGCGTTCAATTCGGCAAGCCCGTGTCCGACTTCCAGGGTGTCCGCTTCAAGCTGGCTAAGATGGCAACCGAGATCGAGGCGGCGCGCCAGCTCATGTATTACGTCTGCGATTGCGTCGACACCGGCCGCCGCAGCGACAAGGAAGCCTCCATGGTGAAGTACCTCGCCAGCGAAATGGCCGAGCGCGTCACCTCCGATGCGCTGCAGGTGCTCGGCGGAGCGGGTTATACGCAGCTGCATCCCGTTGAGCGGTTCTGGCGCGATGCGCGTCTGACCAAGATTTTCGAAGGTACGTCAGAGATCCAGCTTCGCATCATCTCTGACCGGCTGCTGGCATAGGCTGCGCCATGAACGATCCCGCGCTGACCGGACCCAACAACTATTTCGAAGACTTCACGCCCGGGCTTGTCATCCGGCACAGTCGTGGCAAGACAGTCGAAGCGCTGGAAAACCAGTTCATCACCAACCTGGTGATGAATACCGCGGATGGCCATTTCAACGAACACCTGATGAAGCAGACGCCATTCGGCACCCGTATCGTATTCGGCGGCGTCACCGCCTCGATCGTGATCGGCCTTGCGGCGCAGGACACCGCGGAAAACGCACTTGCCGAACTTTCGCTCACCAAGCTCCGGCTCAAGCATCCGGTGGTTCATGGCGACACGCTCTATGCCTTCAGCGAAGTGATCGACCGGGAAGACAGCGAGCGCACGGATGCCGGGATCGTGCGCTTCCGCCATCTCGGCTTCAATCAGGACGACAAGGTGGTGTTCGAGGCTGAGCGGCGCGTGCTGATGCGGCGACGGCCGGCTTAACCGCGCGGCAGCACGACGCTCTTTCCCGTCACGCTGCGGTTCATCATGTCACGAAGCGCGACAGCCGCATGCTCCAATGGATAGGTTTTACCGGGCAACGCTCGCAACCGCCCGTCGCGATACAAATCCATCGCCTCGTTCAGCACCGTGCGGCCGAAGTCTGAATCCCGCTCGAGTTCGGCGCCCCAGAGCGAGCTCATCACGGCGATATTCTTCACCAGCACGATATTCGCCGGAATCTGCTGCCAGGTACCCGATGCAAAGCCGACGATCAGCATGCGCGCATGCCAGCCAACCGCGCGCATGGCCTGCGTGAATGCGTCGCCGCCAACCGGGTCGAACACCACGTCGACGCCTTTGCCGTCGGTGAACGCCATCGCGGCATCGCGCACACTTTCGTTCACGTAATCGATGCAGCAATCGGCGCCGTACGATTGCGCAAGTGCGAGCTTGTCCGGCGTCGAAGCACAGGCAACGACCCGCGCGCCAAGCGCCTTGCCGACCTGGATCGCCGCCAGACCGACACCGCCGGCTGCGCCATTGACCAGCAGCGTTTCGCCCGCCTGCAACATGCCGCGATATTTCAGCGCAAAATATGCCGTGCCGTAACCGATGATGAATCCGGCCGCAGCCTCGAAGCTCATATTGTCCGGGATCCGGTAGACTTTATCGGCCGCGCCGACATACTCCTCCGCGAATCCGCCGCCTTGCCGGGCCGACGCCATGACGCGATCGCCGACGGCGCATTCGGTCACGCCCTCGCCCGTTTCCAGCACAAGTCCGGCGAGTTCATGTCCCGGAATATGCGGCAGCTTCGGCTTGAACTGATATTTCCCCGCCACGATGAGCGTATCTGTGAAATTGACGGCACTCGCTTCGACCTGGATGCGCACTTCGCCCGCACCCGGTCGCCTCGACTCGACATCCTCGACCGCCAGAACGTCTGGGTCGCCCCATTGGGCACAACGAACGGCTCTCATTTCTCGCCCGCAAACTCGGTCATGGGATTACTCCATCGAGATGAGGTTAATCGAGGCGGGATGCATTCGGCGATGCCGGCCGCGTTCCGATCACATCGTGTTGCGCAAGTTCGGCGAGCTCATCGGGCTTTAAGCCGAGAATATCGCCGAGGACCGCGTGCGTATGTTGGCCGAGATCGGGCGCTGAACACGTTACGGCAATCGGGCTTTGCGGAAAGTGAAGTGGGAATCCCTTCACGACATCGCCTGACGGCGAACGTGCCAGCGGCCGGATCGCCCCGTCGGCGGCTTGTTGCGCGTAAGCCCATGCAGCCTGCCCATCGAGGACGGGCGCGGCGGCGACACCGCGTGCGTTCAGGAGACTGCAGGCGCGCTCAGAGGTCTCACCGGTCATCCATGCGCCAAGCGCCGCTTTGGACACATCCGTATCCCATGTGTCGGTACTCGCCCTATCGGGCGCCGCGAGCGCAAGTGCGCGCGTCAATTCCTGCCCGTTGCCGATACTGACTGCAGCCCACCCGTCACGCGTCGCGAATACATCCTGCAAGAGATATTCGGGCGAGGCATTGCCGCGCTTGCTGGCGCCGTCACCGCCGATTTCTTCCGACAACAGAAAGGTCGCGAGTTCGCGCTGCGAGATATCCAGGTGAACGCCGGTCCCGAAGCGCGCAGTGCCGCGCAATGCTGCGACAATGGCCGCGGCCGCAAAAACCGAGCCGACCTGGTCGGGATAGTTCAGGTCCATCCCGGTCACCAGCGGCACGCCGTCGTCATAGGCGGTGAGCGCAGCAAGTCCGGATGTCGCTTCCAGCGTCGAGCCGAACGAAATATTGCCGGCGTCGGGACCGCTTTCGCCCTGGCTCGAAACCGACGCGAGAACGATGCCGCCATTGGCTGCACGCAGCGCGTCATAGCCAATCCCCAGGCGCTGCATCACGCCCCGCCGGAAATTCTCGATCACCACATCGGATTGAGCGGCAATCTCCAGGAAAAGTTCGCGGCCACGCGGGGATTTCAGATCGAGGCAGATGCCGCGCTTGTTACGGTTTGTGCTTTTGAAGGCATCGGAGTTATTCCACCATCCGTCTGCGCGACTGGTCCCCGGTGTTC
>JAEZBA010000173.1 GCA_023430245.1 Pseudomonadota bacterium | reverse complement strand
GGCGCCCCCGGGGGGGTGCGGGTTGGGGGGGCCACGACGCCGGATCGTCCTGCACCACAATCTCCGCCGGCATCGCCACCACGATCCGGCCGCCGGCGATGTCCACCTCCGGCACCGTGGCCTTGTCGAACAGCAGCATCGTGGTGGTGCCATCCGCCGCAAGCTTCAGCTCGACGATATCGCCGGCGCCGAAATTATGCATGGCGATGACTTCGCCGAGCGTCTCACCCTGCGGCGTCACCGCGGCGAGACCGATCAGGTCGGCAAAATAGAATTCGTCATCGGCGGCCGCGGGCAGCAGGTCGCGATCGACATACAGATTGACGTTGCGCAGCGCTTCCGCCTGTTCGCGGCGGGTGACCCCGACAAAGCGGACGGTGAAACCGTCCTTCGACGGCTTGACGCTGTCGATCTCGAGCTGGCGCGATCCGTCTTCGGTTTCCAGCGGACCGTAATCCGCAAAGGCCAGCGGATCCTGCGTGAAGGATCGCAGATGCACGCCGCCGCGCAGGCCATGCGCGGCGCCGATCTGCGCCACGCAGACTCGTGTCTCGCGCCCGTCGCTCGGACGCGACATGCGCGATTAGCCCGCCTTGGGAGCAGCGGCGGCCTTCGCGGCCTCTTCCGCGCGCGCCTTGCGTTCCTTGCGCGGGATCGCCTTTTCCGGATTGTTGCGCTTCTCGCGCTTCATCACGCCGGCGGCGTCGAGGAAACGGGCGACGCGGTCGGACGGCTGCGCGCCCTTGGCCATCCAGGCCTTCGCCTTCTCGACGTCGAACTTGAGCCGGTTCTCGTTATCCTTCGGCATCAGCGGATTGTAATAGCCGAGCCGCTCGATGAAGCGGCCGTCGCGCGGCGAGCGCGAGTCGGCGACGACGATGTGATAGACCGGGCGCTTCTTGGTGCCGGCACGGGCCATGCGCAGGACGACGGACATTTTCAGTTTTCCTTTCGTTTAAGTCTGTTGCGTTGGTGTCTGATCCGTCACCCTGAGGTGCTTGCGCGAAGCACAAGCCTCGAAGGGCGACGGCCGTGTCGCTCGTATCCGCATCCTTCGAGGCACGGCTTTGCCGCGCATCTCAGGATGACGGTGAGAGATTTGGGCGGGTGGCTCACTTCTTTTTCCCGATGCCGTGATAGCCGCCGCCAAGTTTCGGTAACTGGCCGGGCAGCTTGCCGCCGCCGAGGCCGGGCAATCCGCCGGGCATTCCCGGCATGTTCTGCGGCAGGCCGGGCATGCCGGGCGGCAACCCGCCACCCTGCTGCATCTTCTCCGCCATCTTCTGCATCTCTTCCGGCGAGGGCATGCCGCCGCCGAGACCGAGCGCATTGGCAAGACCCGCCAGCGGGCCGCGCTTGGCGCCGCCCATCGCCTTCATCATGTCGGCCATGCCGCGATGCATTTTCAAAAGCTTGTTGATCTGTTCCGGCGAGGTGCCGGAACCCGCGGCGATGCGCTTCTTGCGGCTCGCTTTCAGAATATCGGGATTGCGCCGCTCCTGCGGCGTCATCGAATCGATGATCGCGCATTGCCGCTTCAGGATCGAATCGTCGAGATTGGCGGCGGCGAGCTGGTTCTTCATCTTGGCGATGCCGGGCATCATGCCCATCAGGCCGCCGAGGCCGCCCATCTTCTGCATCTGCTTGAGCTGTTCGCGCAGGTCGGTGAGATCGAACGCGCCCTTGCGCATGCGCTCGGCGGTGCGCTGCGCCTTCTCGGCATCGATATTGGCCGCGGCCTTCTCGACCAGCGAGACGATGTCGCCCATGCCGAGAATGCGGCCGGCGATCCGCTGCGGATCGAAGGTCTCCAGCGCATCCATCTTTTCGCCGGTGCCGATCAGCTTGATCGGCTTGCCGGTCACCGCGCGCATCGATAAAGCGGCGCCGCCGCGGCCGTCGCCGTCGACCCGCGTCATCACGATGCCGGTCAGGCCGACCCGTTCGTCGAAGGAACGGGCGAGATTGACCGCGTCCTGGCCGGTCAGGGCATCGGCGACCAGCAGCACTTCATGCGGGTTGGCCGCGCGCTTCACCTCGGCGGCTTCCGCCATCATCGCTTCGTCGAGGGTGATGCGGCCGGCGGTATCGAGCAGCACCACGTCATAGCCGCCAAGTTTCGCGGCTTCGATCGCGCGCTTGGCGATCTGCGGCGGCGTCTGGCCGGCCACGATCGGCAGCGTGTCGACATTGACCTGCTTGCCGAGCACGGCCAGCTGCTCCATCGCCGCCGGGCGGCGGGTATCGAGCGAGGCCATCAGCACCTTGCTCTTGGACAGATCGGTGAGACGCTTCGCCACCTTGGCGGTGGTGGTGGTTTTGCCGGAGCCCTGCAGGCCGACCATCATGATCGCGACCGGCGCGGGGGCATTCAGGTCGATCGGGTCGGCGTCCGAGCCGAGCGTCCTGACCAGCTCGTCATGGACGATCTTCACCACCATCTGGCCGGGGGTGACCGACTTAACGACGATTTCGCCGACGGCCTTCTCGCGCACCCGCTCGATGAAGCCGCGCGACACTTCCAGTGCCACGTCGGCTTCGAGCAGCGCGCGGCGCACCTCGCGCATCGCGGCGTCGACATCCTCAGGCTGAAGCGCCCCGCGGCGCGTCAGGTTGTCGAGAATTCCGCTCAGCCGATCCGACAGATTGTCGAACATTGCTCTATCCGTTCGTCATGCCCGGGCTTGACCCGGGCATCCATCTTTCGATGGGATGGATTGCACCGGATTCGGGCTCGCCCGAATCCGCGCGATTAGTTGCTCAAGTCGGGTAAACCCGACTTGAGTGTCGAGCCCGGCAATGACAGGGCTCGAAAAACACGTTTACGCCCGAGGGCGCACAGCGCTGTCGGGCGGGGACCTCCGGCCTCACGGACCGGTCGGCGGTTCAGACGTCCATCTCTTGCGAGAACGGGCGGAAACTAGGGGCGGGGGCCCCCGAAGTCAAGGAAACCGGGGGGAAGACGCCCAGCTAGCGGTCAACTGCAAATAGCTTCAATTCGGCAGCAACAAAGTCGTGAGAGAAACGCTTTCTACGCCTTGTGCAGCCCTCCTCTAAGCTTAGAGCTTTCACGCCTTCTTGCTGAGGTTGAATAAGCGCCGACCGCGGCCATTATGCGCTGCAAGGCATCACTGGCAAAAAGGCTTACCTGTCGGCGGGCTGACAAACCGCTGTCTGTCAAACAAACTGCTAGGCACGTTCGCCGCTGGCGGAGGGAGCACCAGCGCAGGTAGTATTTCCCGGAATAACAATGTGCAATAGTTGCAATTATTTTATTGAAATTGTGCAACTATTGCACTAGTGCTGGGTTGTCGCATGGGTAAGGTGGTTAAGGAGGCAGGGAGCCTCGTTACGCTAAGTAATTGTAAAGTATATGTTTATGCGGACCAGCCGAACACCCTCCCCCTCATTTCCATATCCGGGGTCCGAACACCCGGTGCTCCGTCGATTTGGCCACCTTCGAACCAACAAAGGGACATTACGACAAAAAGGACATGAAAGAGGTGCTCGGCTGGATTGCAGAGCCGGAAAACTTGGCGCTGATTTGGGCGCGATGGAGGAGCCTCAATGAACGCGAAGAATGATCCTGAGATTGTAAACACCGGCATTCCGCTTCCAGTCATTGGAGCCGTGAAGTCCGTTGGTGGCTACAACATCGAGGTAACTTGGGTTGCGGGCGAGCGCACGGGCCGAACCGAGGTGATTGACATTGCACCAATGGTCCTGAGCTACAAAGCTTACCGCCCACTCCGTGATGCGCCCGAGCTTCTAAACACCGTAGCCGTGATCAACGATGGTGACGCCATCGCATGGGGAGACGGTTCAATTCTCATGTCAGCCGAAGCCGTCGAATCTCTTTCATCGCAAGAGATGACGCCGGCTGAGTTTGTGGCCTTCATGGCGAGGAATAAGCTCACCGAAGAAGGCGTTGCATCTCTACTCGGGTACAAACGTCGCCAGATTGGCTATTTTAAAACCACAGGCCCAATACCAAGGGTGGTGGCATTGGCGTGCCACGGTTACGAAACCCGCATGCTTAGGCTCACGTCAAAAGTGGAGACCAATTACCAGTTGGTGGCTAACGATTCATAGGCTCCCGTAGCTCAGCCCGCATTCGGCTGTTTTGCCCACGAAATTCACCGCAACCTTGGCGTCACCTACAAGACCGCTCATGCGCAAAGCCACCCTCGTTACCGACGAGGGCGGTATCTACAAATTCCTCGGCTCACGATATTCCGATAATCAAACCGTGCTTCACGCTGGCCGCGAGTATGTGTGAACGCGGCTGGCTACACCACGAACAACGTCGAAAACTTCTTCGGCCAATTCAAGCGCGGCATGGGCGGCACCTATCGCTTCTGCAATGAGAAGCACTTGCACCGCTATCTCTCGGAATTCGAATTCCGCTACAACAATCGCTCCGGCCTTGGCGTCAATGACGGTGAACGGACGGCCCTTGCCATGAAGGGTATCGAAGGCAAGCGCCTGACGTACCGGCCGACTGACGGCTCAAAATCCTCGC
>JAEZBA010000371.1 GCA_023430245.1 Pseudomonadota bacterium | reverse complement strand
AAGCGTGTGATGAACCGATCACCGGATTGAATTTGATCCGGTGATCGGAATGGATTAGCTCTGCCGCGGGTTCTGTCGCGGAGAGCAGGGAATGCGCTATTGCAGGTTCGACAATGATCGCCTCGGCGTTGTGCGGGGCGACCAGGTTCACGACGTCACCTCGGTTCTCGACAAGCTCCCGGCCGTGCGCTGGCCGTTGCCGGCCCATGATCCGTTGGTCGCGGCGCTGCCGAAATTGCGCGGCGACATGGAAGCCGCTGCCGACCGCGTCGCCGGTGTGCCTATCGGCTCGGTCAAGCTGCTTAATCCGGTCCCCAATCCCTCGAAGGTGATCGGCGCGCCGGTCAATTATCACGCCCATATCGACGAGGCGAATGCCGACGCGCAGATCAACTTCGGCAAGACCATCAAGACCATCGACCATTACGGCGTGTTCCTGAAATCGAATTCGTCGCTGTCGGGTCCGTCGGAACCGGTCCCGGTGGTGGAAAAGGACCGGCGCACCGATCACGAGGTCGAACTTGCCGCCATCATCGGCGAGACCTGCTTCGACGTGCCGGAAGAAGGGGCGCTGAAATATATCGCGGGCTATGCGATCGGTCTCGACATGACGATCCGCGGTCCGGAAGAGCGGTCCCTGCGCAAGTCGCTCGATCGCTTCTCGGTGGTCGGCCCGTATTTCGTGACGGCCGACGAGATTCCCGACCCGGAGAATCTCGATCTCGAGATTCTGGTCAACGGCCAGGTGCGGCAGAAGTCGAACACCTCGCGGCTGATTTTCAGCGTCGCAAAACTCATTTCGTATTGCTCGAATTTCTACACGCTTTATCCGGGCGACATCATCATGACCGGCACCCCCGAAGGCGTCGGGCCGGTGCAGGCCGGCGACGTGATGCATGCGAAGATCGAGAAGGTCGGCGAGATGACGGTCGCAATCACGCGCCGGACGCAGCCATTGCCGCCGCCGGCGCCTGCAGCATAATTCTCAGGCCGGTTGTCGCGCGGCTCGGCGGCTATTTCTTCCGCCGTGCCAGCACGTCGATATGCAGGTCGACGTTGTCGCCCACGATCTTGGTGTCGCGCCACTCGTCGCGGCCAACGCCGAACTTGGTGCGGCTGATGGTGAGCGCGCCGGTCATACGCGCCACCAGTTGACCTGAATCGGCCGGGTCCGGACCGATCTCGAGTTTGAATGGCAGCACGACCTCTTCTGTGACGTCGCGGATGGTCAACCGCGCGACCGCTTCATACTCGCCTTTGCCGCCGGCCTCCTGACCCTTGGCTCGGAATGCGGTGGTCTCGAAGCGCACGGTGGGGAAGCGTGCGACATCGAACCATTTCGGCTGTTTGAGCTCCTTGTCGATATCGGGGTTGCCGGCATCCGCGCTCGCCGCATCGACCGTCACTTCGACGGTACTGGTGGCCAGATCGCCGGGGTCGAATCGCACCGTGGCGGTAAAGGTCTTAAACCGTCCCTTGCTGGGCACGCCCATTTGTCGGCCGGTAAAGCCGATGCTGCTCTTGGCCGGATCGACGGTCCATTCGGGTGCACCGGCCGAAGCCGGACCCATATCGGCGAGCAGGATCAGGGCCGCGATGGCGGCCGCCGCGCCGCGGGTGAGCCGCCTTGCCGTATCCGTCATATCCGTTCCTCAGCCGTTGCGATCGGGCATCCGCTTGCGGGCGGGCCAGGGCAGCATACGCCGCAAGACATCGTCACGCAGGACGACGTGATGATAAAGCGCCGCCAGCGCATGGATGGTCACCAGCACAAGCAACGCCACGGCCAGCGACAGGTGAACGGCTTTCATCGCCTCGCCGAGCGCCCGGTCGACGCCGAACGGACTCGGGATATGGACGATACCCAGATAGACCACCGGCAGGTTCAGTGCCGAACTCATGATCCACCCGCTAACTGGCATGACGATCAGGATCGCGTAGAGCGCGGCATGCGACAGCCCGGCCAGGTGCTGTTGCCATCGCGGTGTACCGGATGGCTGCTGCGGCACTGGATTGGCGAGGCGCCAGCCAAGCCGCAGCAGCACGAGGAGGAAGATCGTCACGCCCACCCATTTGTGCCACGAATAGAATTCGAGCTTGCGCGGGCTGAACGGCATGTCGACCATGCTGACCGCGAGCGTGAACGATCCGACCAGCAGCAGCAGCGTCAGCCAGTGCAGCGTTTGCGACACCAGACCGAAACGCTCGGTCGTATTTCGCATCAGCATGGTTCAATCACGCAGCGCTCGCGCCATCGAATCATGTCAGGTCGGATCGTTCGGCCGCTTGGATTCGAGCTGGATCACGAACTCGACCTCCTCGCCGATCCAGGGGATGAACGCCTTCATGCCGAAGTCGGTGCGCTTCAGCTTGCCCTTCGCGGTGAAGCCGTCGATGGTGTATTTCTTCGACAGATGCAGGCCGCTCTTGTTGTAGGTCACGTCCATTGTGACCGGATGGGTGACGCCGTGCATGGTCAGGTTGCCGGTCATCCTGCCGGTATTCTCGCCGGTCTTCTCGATCTTGGTGCTCTCGAAGGTGATCGTCCGGTGTTTCCAGACGTCAAGCTCGGCCTCGGAGCGGATCCAGTTGTCGCGATAGGCATGGTTCGAATCGATGCTCGCGGCCTCGATCTCGACGCTGATCTTGCTGTTGGCCGGATCCTTGCGGTCGAAGGTCATCTCGGCCTTGTTGATCTGGCGGAACTGGCCCATCACCGACGAGAATCCGCCATGCGAGATCGACCAGGTGACGGCGACATGTTCGAGGTCGACGTCGACCTTCTGCGGCTGTGCCGAGGCGGGCGCTGCTGCAAGCAGACCCAGACTGAGCGCCGCCGCCATGAACATAGCGGCCTTCGATGGTAGGCGCCGGAAATGACCGACTATCATTGTTGTTACCCTCCCGTGTCGGCCGGCCTTGCGCCGGTCCGATCAGATTTTGATTTTTGTAAGCGACATGATGCCGGCACGCCCCGATACGAGCCGTGCCGGCAGTAAAGTCAGATTTCCTTCTTCATCCTGGCGTCGACCGAATAGGGGCCGCCACCACGGATCACCAGCATCAGGGCCACCGCCGCAAACAGCAACGGATATTCGTTGCCTCGCGACGTCCAGAAAAACCCACCGACGCCGAGATGGAAACGGGCGGCCTCCAGCATGAAGATCAACACCAGCAATGCAACTGGCCGCGTGAACAGACCGATGATCAGCAGAATGCCGCCACCGAATTCCAGCAGCGCGATCAGCCAGCCCCACACCTCCGGCATCGGATAACCGACCTTGCGCAGCAGGGCGATGAATCCGGACATGCCCGGACCGCCGAACGAGCCGAACAGCTTCTGCATGCCATGCGGGATCAGAAGCGCGCCGGCTGCAATGCGCACAATCAGATACGCCCACTCCTCCAGGCCGGAATAGACGCGCGAGAGAGCCGGAACGTAATGCTGAGATGGTTGTCTGGTGGCCATTGGATTGTCTCCCCGTCGTGAGGCGCGAATGGACAACGGCCCGATCGGCACCGGCTCCCCGCGCGTGAACGCGCCTCTGCGCAGAGTGCGACTTTAGTGTAAATGGGGGAGGAGTTTTCGCCTAGCGCCGGTTTGGGATTTCGACCGGAATTCAAGGCGTTGCTGACAGTACGGAACACGCGCGGAGGTTGGGCCGG
>JAEZBA010000265.1 GCA_023430245.1 Pseudomonadota bacterium | reverse complement strand
ATCCGGACTGGGACGAGGATCGCTTCGCGACCGTTCGCGAGTGGTGCCTCGAAGTGCCGGAAATCGTCAATATCAGCATCAATACGCCCTATCCCGGCACCGAGAGCTGGCTCACCGAACCGCGGGACTTGGCGACGCGCGATTACCGGCTGTTCGACATCCAGCACGCCGTCCTGCCGACCAAGCTGCCGCTCGACAGGTTCTATCGCGAGCTCCTGGAAACCCAGCGCGTGCTCTATCGAAAGCATCTGAACTGGCGCACCGCGCCGCTGGTCGCACGCGAAGCGCTCGGTCTCCTCATGCGCGGTCAGACCAATTTCGTCCGCGGCATGATGCTTTACAACAAGACCTACAATGCCGAGAAAATGCTCGCCGACCACGCGCGGCCGGTCCGCTACGAAATCCCCCTGCCGCGGCCTGCGCCTGCTCCGCGGCCGGCAAAAGCCTCCAATCTCTACATCCATGCCCCGCGCGGCCGCGCCGGCCGCCACATCGACGATTCGACCGAGCAGTTCGTCGACGCGACACGCATGGGGACGGCGGCACAGTAAGGGGCCGGGACGCAGGCGTGTTCGGGCCGGTTTGCGCCTGAGGCGAGCCGGGGTTACACCGCGCCGCAAATCACTCTACACCCTCCCCCATGCCCGATTTCTCCCCGCAGCAGGATTCCGCGCTCCGCGCCGTCGCCGACTGGCTGAAGGCCAAGCCCGGCAAGGGCTCGACGCCGCAGCTATTTCGCCTGTTCGGCTATGCCGGCACCGGCAAGACCACGCTGGCGCGGCACCTTGCCGAGAGCGTCGACGGCAGGGTCTCCTATGCTGCCTTCACCGGGAAAGCGGCGCTGGTGATGCGCGCCAAGGGCTGCGCCGGCGCCTCCACCATCCATTCGCTGATCTACAAGGCGCGCGAGAGCAGCGAGGAAATCCCGAGCTTCGAATTGTGGGATGACGCGCCCGCCTCCAAGGCCAAGCTGATCGTGGTCGACGAATGCTCGATGGTCGACGCCGAGCTCGGCCGCGACCTGCTCTCGTTCGGCATTCCGGTGCTGGTGCTGGGCGATCCGGCGCAGCTGCCGCCGATCCAGGGCGCCGGCTTCTTCACCGAGGCCGAGCCCGACGCGATGCTGACCGAAGTGCATCGCCAGGCACAGGACGACCCGATCGTGCGGCTGTCGATGATGGTGCGCGAGGGCGAGCGGCTCGAACCCGGCCGCTATGGCGACACCGAGATCGTGCTGCGCTCCGATTTCGATCCCGACCGCGTGCTGGAAGCCGACCAGATCCTGGTCGGCCGCAACAATACGCGGCGCGCCTATAACACGCGGCTGCGCGAGCGGCTCGGGCGCGAGGAAGGCCTGCCGGTGTCGGGCGACAAGCTTGTGTGTCTTCGCAACAACCGCAAGAAGGGCCTGTTCAACGGCGGGCTGTGGCAGGTGAAGGAACGCGCCGCCGGCAAGTCCGGCGGCATCATCACCATGCGGATCGTGCCGGATGCGGACCTGTCGGGGGCGGCGCTGGGAATCAAGGGACTGAAGGTCTCGGTGCGGCGCGAATGCTTTCTCGGCGGCATTGAGAATTACGACTGGCCGCAGCGCAAGAAATACGACGAGTTCGATTACGGCTATGTGCTCACCGTGCACAAGGCTCAAGGATCGCAATGGGACGACGTGGTGCTGTTCGACGAGAGCTTCGCCTTCCCCGACAGCCGCGCGCGCTGGCTCTATACCGGCATCACCCGCGCGGCGAAGAAGCTGACGCTGGTGGTGACGTGAGCGCGTTTTCGCGGCAAACGCCATGACGAAGGATCCGACTTGAGCGCACCAGAGGTCTCGCATGCTCCCTCGTCAGGTCGCGGCAGCGAGGTGGTCTTCTATCTGATCGCCGTCGCCGTCGGTGCCGCGGCGGGACTGATCGGGACGGCGTTCCATTTCGGCGTCGACCGGCTGCTGACATGGCCGCACGCGCTGCGGGCTGCGCTCGGCATCGATGGCGGCGCATTCCTCCTCGTCACGGGCACGGTCGCAGCCTTGATGTGCGTTGTATCGGTCTGGCTGGTCCGCCGCTTCGCGCCGGAGGCGGCCGGCTCCGGTGTGCAGGAAATCGAAGGCGCGATGGACGGGCTTCGCACGGTGCGCTGGCGCCGGGTGCTGCCGGTGAAGTTTTTCGGCGGCCTGCTGTCGCTCGGCTCCGGCCTGGTGGTCGGCCGCGAAGGTCCGACCATCCATATGGGGGCGGCGATCTCGCAAGGCTTTGCCGAATGGCTGCGGCTTCCCGCACGCGAGGCTCGCGGGTTGCTCGCAGCCGGCGGCGCGGCGGGACTGGCGGCGGCCTTCAGCGCGCCGCTGGCCTCGATCCTGTTCGTGATCGAGGAAACGCGCCGGCAATTTCCCTATTCGCTTAAGACCTATACCGGGGTGATGCTGGCCGCGGTCACAAGCGCCATCGTCACCGAAGCGCTGGCCGGGCGCCGCCCGTTCATGGCGCTGGCGGTTCCGGACACGCCGCTGGTCTGGCTGCCCGCCTTTGTCGTTCTCGGGATCGTGCTGGGCTTCCTTGGCGTCGTCTTCAACCGCGCACTGATCTGGTCGATGGACGCAAGCCTCGCGATCGGACGCCGCCTCTCCTTCTATCTTGTGCCGGCCGTGGTCGGCTTCGCCGTCGGCGTGCTGCTGATCGTGCGGCCGGAAGCGACCATGGGCGGCGACAACCTCGCGGTCCGGATGGTCGGCGAAAACCTGCCGCTGACGGTGATGGCGATCGTCGTGGTCACCCGGTTCGTGATGACCATGGCGAGCTATTCGACCGGCGTTCCTGGCGGCATCTTCGCACCGATCCTGGCGCTCGCCACCGCTGTCGGACTGCTCTACGG
>JAEZBA010000156.1 GCA_023430245.1 Pseudomonadota bacterium | reverse complement strand
GCGGTGCTCGATCTCACCGCCGAATTCTATCTCGAGACCGTGCGCCTGGTGTTTCAGGAGCACAAGCTGCCGCTTGGCGAACTCGATTACGAGGGGCGCCGGGTGGATCCGTCCGCCATCCGCCGCACCATGCTGCTGACCGTCGAAGGCGAACGCGACGACATCTGCGCAGTCGGGCAGACCCTCGCGGCGCATGACCTGTGCTCGGGGCTGCGTCCGTACCGCAAGCGCCATCACATGCAGCCCGGCGTCGGGCATTACGGCGTCTTCAGCGGGAAGAAATGGGAAAGCCAGATCTACCCGCTGGTGAAGAATGTGATCCTCGCTTCGGACTGATTTCTCGATCACTGACGGTGCGACATAGGGTGCATCCGTCGCTTCATGCAGCGTAAGCGGCGCCAGCAAAATTTGCATTGGCAGCGCCCGGTCCGGTCATCGCGCAACAATTTTGTAACTGCGGTCGTCCTCAACGCGGCCCCCCGACCGAATTCTGATTAACTGAGTTGCAACATGATTGCGACAAGCTCCTCTTAGAATCATTCTGCAAATGATCCCTGCCTTCGCAGCGACGTTCGGCACGTGAGCGATTCTGGTTGTGAATCTTGGTGGGGCCGACATGACAATCGACATCGCAAGTTCCGAGCAGGATCGTACCCGGTCGCCCGAATGGGCGCAGTCCGGCGGCGACATCGACCAGCCCAACCACTCGCAATTCATCAGCTTTGCCATCGGCGGCGATCAATATGGCGTCGACATTATGGCTGTGCGCGAGATCAAGGGTTGGTCGGACATCACCCATCTGCCGAAGCAGCCGGATTATGTGCGCGGCGTGCTCAACCTGCGCGGCACGCTTGTCCCGATTATCGACTTGCGCCGGCGGTTCGGCAACGGGCTCACCGAAGCTACCCCGCTGCACATCGTCATCATCGTCCAGGAAGGGCAGCGCCAGGTCGGAATTCTCGGTGACCGGGTTCTCGATATCGTGTCGTTCGAGCCTTCGCAGGTGCAGGCGGTGCCGCGCGTGACGCAGCATGGACATCCCGATTTCCTGTCCGGTCTCGTCACCGTCGAGTCCGGCATGATCGCGCTCATCGATCTTCCGAACCTGCTGGCCGATCACTGAGTTGTAAGCGCCAGCCGTCAGGCGCAGTGGGAATGACGACAAAGAGTGCAATTCGCCGATACGGCGTTCCCGGAGAAATTGGAATGAATTCCCTCAATAAACTCAAGATCGCGCACAAGCTGGTGCTTGGTCTCGCGATCCTTATCCTGATCGCCCTAGCGGGCTCGGCGTTCATCTACGTGCAACGGGGCGTGGTCGAGCAGACGGCAAAGTGGACGACCCATACTCACATGGTTCTAGAGGAAATTCAGGGCGTGACCGCCGCGATGGTGGACCAGGAGACTGGGTTGCGCGGTTATATGGTGACGGAGAACAAGGCCAATCTTGCTCCGCTGCTGGAGGGGAGACAGGAATATACAAAACACATGCAAAAGGTCCGGCAGTTGACGTCGGACAATGCCGAGCAGCAGAAGCGGCTCGCCGCCATCGATGAGGCCGTCAAGGGCTGGCAAGGCAACGTTGCCGACCCGGCCATCAGGTTGATCGAGGCCAAAGACGTGGAAAAAGCTCGCCAGATCGAACGGGACGGCGTCGGCAAGCAGTATTTCGATCGCATCCGCAAGGAGGCGGGCGACGTCGAAAGTGCGGAGCGCAAGCTGCTCGAATTGCGCGACCAGCAGTCGCAATCGGCGATGACAGGAATCACCTGGGCGATCCTGATCAGTGCAATGCTGATGCTGTTCCTGGCGGGGATCGTCACATGGATGCTGACCAAAGCGATCAGCCAGCCGATCTCCGGCATGACGGATGCCATGAGCAAACTGGCGTCGGGCAATCTCTCGGTTGAGATTCCCGCCACCGGCCGTGGCGATGAAATCGGCCAGATGGCGCAGGCGGTTCTTGTATTCAAGGAGGCTGGCGTCGAAAAGCAGCGTCTGGAAAGCGAGGCTGCCGAGCAGCGTCGTATGGGTGAAGAGGAGCGGGCTCGCAACGAGGCCGCAAGAGCTGAGGCCGCGCGCCAGATTGCGACGGTTGTGGATGGTCTCGGCGCCGGCCTCGAACGGCTTTCCGCCGGCGATCTGACCTACCGTGTCAGCGACAGCTGGTCGGCGGAATATCTCAAGATCCGCGACGACTTTAACGCGGCGCTGGACCAGCTTCAGGAGATCATGGGCGGGATTGCCAGGTCCACCACCGAAGTATCGAATGCGGCAGCCGAAATCTCGACCGCTACGACCGACCTGTCGCAGCGGACCGAGGAGCAGGCGGCCAGCATCGAAGAGACGTCGGCGTCGATGGAGCAGATCTCCGCCACGGTGAAGAAGAACGCCGAAAACGCGCATCACGCGAACGAACTCACGCGAAACACCCAGACCGTCGCCGATCGCGGCGGGGAAGTGGTGGCGCAAGCGGTTTCGGCGATGGCGCTGATCGAGGATTCATCCCGCAAGATCGCCGACATCATTTCGGTCATCGACGAAATTGCGCGCCAGACCAACCTTGTGGCGCTGAAGGCCGCGGTCGAGGCGGCGCGCGCGGGCGAAGCCGGCCGTGGCTTTGCGGTGGTTGCTTCCGAAGTCCGAAGCCTCGCTCAGCGTTCCTCGCAGGCGGCCAAGGACATCAAGGATCTGATCGTCAACTCCTCGACACAGGTCCAGGACGGCGTTGCGCTCGTCAACCGTGCCGGCGATTCATTGAAGGAGATTGTTGATTCGATCCGGTCGGTGGCTGAGATCGTCAACGATATCGCAGTCGCCAGCACCGAACAGGCGTCCGGTATCGATCAGGTCAACAAGGCGCTCGCGCAGATGGACGAGGTGACGCAGCAGAATTCGGCGATGGTCGAAGAAAATGCCGCCACAGCCCGCACGCTCGAGCAACAGGCCGGCCACATGGACGAGCGGATCGGGGTGTTCAAGATAAGCGGGCGCGCAGCGGACAAGCAGCAGGTCGTGGCCGCAACACCGGGCAAGGTCGTCCCAGCCAAGCGTCCGGCGCCGCAGCGCACCGCAGCGGCACGCGGCCCCGCACGTCAGATGCAAGCCGCGCTCGCAACCGCTGTCAAACAGGATCAGTGGGAAGAATTCTGAACTCGATCCGACTTTAGGAACTTTTGAGAGGCATCGGCGACTTTGCCGGTGCCTCTTTTTTCGCCGCCTGAAGAGGGTTCGATTCCCTTCACCCGCTCCAACAATTAGCCGTCGCGCTTCGTAAAATTTGCAGGCGGCTTTGCAGAATTCGTTCCGAAGTTTGCCCGAGCTGCTGGTTCTGAACTGCGTCATGGTCGGCTGCGGTCTCGCGCAGACGAGTGGTGCCGATGGTCTTGTCCTGCCAGGCCATGACCTCCGCCATCACG
>JAEZBA010000207.1 GCA_023430245.1 Pseudomonadota bacterium | reverse complement strand
GATCTGCGGCGTGTAGGCCGGGTCGTCGATCGACGTATAAGCGGTCGGTGCTTCGCGCACGGTCGAGCGACGACGTGTCGTTGCTTCGGCAGGTTCGGGCGTGGCCGCGGGTTGCGCGGGCGCTGCGCTGGCCGCAGCAACTGGGGCGGGCTCGGATTCCGGCGCCGCGGCTTCACTCACGACGATAGGCTGCGGCTCATCCGGACCGCGATCGTCCCGGCTGCTGTCGTCCTGACCGTTCACATCCTGTCGCGCCACGACGGTGTCGCCTTCGACAGTGGGCCCGCCGTCGGACGTCGAAACCTCGTCGCCTTCGTCCTCGCGGCCCCTGCGATTGCGTCGGCCGCCACGGCGCCCCCGCCGCCTGCGGCGCATGTCGCCATAGCCATTCGCAGCCACCGTTTCGGTCTCGCCGTCGCTGTCTTCTGCTTCGGCGTCGCCGGACTCGGCTGAATCGTCCTCATCAGGGCTGGCGGCGGCGAGATCCGGGCTCTCGACCTGCTCGCGCGGCTCGCCATCGCGACCGCGTCCACGCCGTCCGCGCCGCCGCTTCCGGCGCCCGCGGCCATCCTCGCTGGCTTCGGCGGTTTCACCGGTCTCGCCGGACGAAACCTCCTCGCCTTCGGCTTCGATCTCGTCGAGCACGTCGTCGCCCATATCTTCCGGCGACTCGCCCTCATAGGCCGGGATCGTATCCGGTCGGATGGTGGCGGCAATCGCCCTAGCCTGATCCATCGACATGATCTGCTCGCCGCGATCGATGGCGAAGGCGGGATGTCCGGTCAAAGTCGGGTCGACATTGACGGCGATTGAAATTTTGAACCGCTCCTCGAGCATGCGCAGATGTGCGCGCTTGTGGTTGAGCACGTAGATCGCGACTTCGGATCGCGAGCGAACGATCAGGTTGTGAGTGGCGCCCTTCAGTAGGGTTTCTTCCACCGCCCGAACGAGCTGCAGCGCCACCGAAGACACCGAGCGCACATGACCGGTGCCGCCGCAATGCGAACAGACCTCGGTCGAGCTTTCCAGCACCGACGAGCGGATGCGCTGGCGCGACATTTCGAGCAGACCGAAATGCGAGATGCGGCCGACCTGGATGCGGGCGCGATCGCTCTTCAGCGCTTCCTTCATCTTGCGTTCGACCGCACGATTGTTGCGGCCTTCATCCATGTCGATGAAATCGATCACGATCAGGCCGGCCAGGTCGCGCAGGCGGAGCTGGCGGGCGATTTCCGCCGCGGCTTCGATATTGGTCTTGGTCGCAGTCTCCTCGATCGAATGCTCCCGGGTCGCGCGGCCGGAGTTCACGTCGATCGCGACCAGCGCTTCGGTCTGGTTGATCACGACATAGCCGCCGGACTTGAGCTGCACCGTCGGCTGGAACATCGCATCGAGCTGGGACTCGATGCCGTAGCGGGTGAAGATCGGCTGCGCGTCGCTGTAGGAGAGCACGTTCTTGACCGCGCTCGGCATCAGCATGCGCATGAAGTCTTTGGCTTCGCGATAGGCGCCTTCGCCCTCGACCACGATCTCCTCGATGTCCTTGTGATAAAGGTCACGGATCGCCCGCTTCACCAGGGAGCCTTCCTCGTAGACGAGGGTAGGGGCGCTGGATTTCAGCGTCAGGTCGCGCACCGTCTCCCACAGCCGCAGCAGATATTCGAAATCGCGCTTGACCTCGAGCTTGGTGCGCGAGGCGCCTGCGGTGCGCAGGATCACGCCCATGCCCTCCGGCACTTCGAGCTCCTCGGCAATCTCCTTCATGTTGCGGCGGTCTTCCGCATTGGTGACCTTGCGGGAGATGCCGCCGCCGCGCGCGGTATTCGGCATCAGCACCGAATAGCGGCCGGCGAGCGACAGGTAAGTGGTGAGCGCCGCGCCCTTGGTGCCGCGTTCTTCCTTCACGACCTGCACCAGCATGACCTGCGTCGCTTGATCACTTCCTGGATCTTGTAGTGGCGGCGATAGCGCGGAGCGCGCTCCATCACCTCTTCGATGGCGTCGCCGCCAACCGATTCGACGACCTCTTCTTCCTCTTCCTCGTCGTCGTCCGCTTCGTCGGAATCCTCATCGCCGGCATCGTCGCTGGCGGCTTGTCCGTCGCTATCGTCCGACCGGTTCTCGTCCGGCTGAGCGGCATCCTCTTGTTGGGTCACGTCGTCCGGATGCGCGGCCAGTTCCTGCGGCTCGGCTTCGGCAATGGCTTCTACCAGGTCGGAGGAGTCGGATTTTGTCTCCACGACCGGCTCAGGCTCGGCCGGGTTCTCGACCTTGGCGACCGGATCTGCCGCGGGTTGTGGGCTGGTCTCGACGGCCGCGTCTGCGGCGTCGCCGCCCATTGCCGCCGCTTCGTCAGCGGTCTCGTGGCCGCGCGCTTCGTGGTCGCTCGCCACGTGGTCGCCGTGAAGCTGCTCCGCCGGGGCCTGCGCGATGGACTCGCTGACCTCGTCCGCCGACGTTTGCGGTGTGTCGCTGTCGTCGGGCGAGGCGACCACGTCGCTCTTTAAAACATCGCGGCCGCGGTTACGGCCAGCGCCTCGACCGCGATTGCGTCCACCGCGCCGTCCGCCGCCGCGCCGCTGCTCGCCGCCATTGTCGTCTTCGTCCCGATGCGCGCGCTTCTCGTCCTCGAGCAGCGCCTGCCGGTCGGCGACCGGGATCTGGTAATAATCCGGATGGATTTCCGAAAAGGCGAGAAAACCGTGCCGGTTCCCGCCGTAATCGACGAAGGCGGCCTGCAGCGACGGCTCTACGCGCGTGACCTTGGCCAGATAGATATTGCCGCGAAGCTGTTTGCGGCTTGCGCTCTCAAAGTCGAATTCTTCGACACGATTGCCGCGCAGGACGACCACCCGGGTCTCTTCCGGATGGGTCGCGTCGATTAGCATTTTGTTGGACATCGAATGTTCTCTTGACCCCGGGCGGCGCTGCGTCCGTCAGGCGGAATTCGCGCGTCGAAACGCGGCGCGAGCATCCGGGGAATGGTGTGCGTGAATGAGTGGGTCTTGCGACCATGCGCGGACCGGTCTCGTGGTCGCGGATATATCCGCGTCTCGGAGAGCTGCCCCTGGCTTCCACCTGCGCCATCACTTCAAAACCCGTGGCGGGCGGCCGCTCTTGTCGGTGCGGCCGCAATTCGTTGTTCTCGCTTGCGCTTTCGCATGGCGCCCAAAATCTGAACTGGCACCGGTTTCCGCCGTCCTTGCGATCCCATCGCCACGTCTGCGCTGGGTCCCAAGACACACAAAACTCGCTGACACCAGCTGATCGGGCCTTCCGCCGCCTGCGCGTGGCAGGGGGTCGGGTTGAGCCCTTCCGCTCACCAGCTCTGCGTCCGGACCCTCATGCCGGCGCGGTCTTCGAGGTGAGCGGGCCGGTGCCTGAACGCGGCACGGCCGAAACGGTGCGAACCGTAAGCAACGACCTTATTAAGGCGCGGATGAACGGATAGCAAGCGAGCAATCGCAGATACGCTGTGGTAGTCCCCTGTTAACCTGTTCAATTCGCTGACTTTTTTCACGGCGCACGAGTTCCCTGCGAAGGGCTCCGTAAGATAGCACCTTCATGACGCAGTTTGCGTCATCGGGCCTTCAATGTCGCGTTACACAACAATTTCAGCGTCCCAGTCCGGCGACTCGGACGAAAATTGTCACTAGAGTGCCGCCGGTCCCTGGAGCGCTTGCTCGATGAGAACACGGTGTTCGGTAGGCGACGTGCAAGCAGGAGGAAGTAGATGAGCATTTTCGGAAAAATCTTGTCGGCCATTGGACTTGGATCTAGCCCGGCGGCGGGTACAGGCTCGGCGGCCGTGCCGGCTGGCGGCGGCGCGGGAATGGCCCAGGTCGACGTGGAGAAGGTGGTGTCCGATATTGCCGCCACCAAGAAAGAGAAGCTCGACTGGAAGAAGTCGATCGTCGACCTGATGAAGGTTCTCGATCTCGATTCGAGCCTGAAGAACCGTCAGGAACTGGCCAAGGAGCTTGGCTATACCGGCGACATGAACGACTCCGCCAAGATGAATATCTGGCTGCACAAGCAGGTCATGACAAAGCTGGCCGAAAACGGCGGCAAGGTTCCCGACAGCCTGAAGGCCTGAGTTCCACTGAATGCTGCAGCCCCCGGCGCGACGATCGCCCGGGGGCTTTCCATTTTATCTGTGTGCTTTTGCCGGCCTCCGTATTTTTTGAACCTTTTGGCTGCTTGCTGAGACGAGACCGAAAGGAGTGAGACGATGCGGCGATGGCTTTACGCTTTGATCGGACTGGTTCTCGCCGGCGCGCCCGCGCATGCCGACCGGATCGCCCTGGTGATCGGCAACGACGCCTATCCCAATCTCGGCGCCGACCAGCAGCTCCGCAAAGCCGTCAACGACGCGCGCGCAATGGGAGAGGCGCTGGAAGCGATCGGGTTCTCTGTCATTCTTGGAGAGAATCTCGATCGTCAAAGCATGATCGACCGAATTTTCGCGTTCACGCAGCGCATCAAGCCCGGCGACACCGCGCTCCTGTTTTACGCCGGCCACGGTGTTGCGATCGGCGGGGGCAATTATCTGTTGCCCTCGGATGTTCGCAGCGCAAATCCCGGCGAGGAGGCGCGCGTGCGGGCGATGGCGATCGGCGAGGCCGATATCATCGCCGATATCCAGGACCGCAAGGCGAAGGTCGCGGTGCTGATGCTGGATGCGTGCCGCGACAACCCGTTCAAGCAGCCGGGGCTGACCCGGTCTGCCGGCGCCGCCAGAGGGCTGGCGCGCAGTGCGGAGGCCGAGGGCATGTTTGCGATCTACAGCGCCGGTTTCGGTCAGACCGCGCTCGATACGCTCGGTGACAACGACGCGTCGCCGAACTCCGTCTTCACCCGCGCCATGGCGCCGGCAATGAAGCGCAAGGGCGTACATCTCGCCGATCTCGTTATCGATGTGCGGCAGCAGGTTGCCGCAATGGCTGAGACCATCAGTCATCAACAGAACCCCGCTTATTACGACCAGACGCGCGGCGGCCGCATCTATCTGGTTCCCGGGGAAAGCGGCGCCGAGGACGCGCCGGCGAAAAGCGAGCCGGTGCGGCAGGCGATCATGGTAGCGCCAGCGGCGCCGGCCATCGCGCCTGCCGATCGCAAGGGCTCGGTCGGCCGTGTCTGGGTGGTGCAGGAGAATGCGAACTGGCGCGGGATCTGGACCCGCCGCGGCACCAGCGACACTTTCGACGCCATCAGCGGCGACAATCTCGATACCGAGCGCGGGCCACAGGCGGGGAACGGTCTTCAGGTCGACATCTCGACGGCGGAAATGGAAATCCGCAATGGCCGCATTCTGGTCCGACGCAAATTCCCGCACGTCGTCTGTATCTACGAAGGACAACTCGCCGCCGACGGGTTGAGCGCCGCCGGCACCTACGAATGCAATCATGTCGGCGGGCGCTATCGATGGAGCGCCAGGATCAGCGATAGCCTGCCGGCCGGTCCCCGCAACGATTGGCGCGGCCAGGTTTGGCAATCGAACGAGGGCGGCGACGACTGGAAAGGCATCTGGCAGCGCCGCGGCCGTTCCAGCCTGTTCGATGGCGAGTGGCGCGACGTCAATAACGGCGGCTACGATTCCTCGCAGCTCTACATCTCGGTCGATGGCGACAACGTCACCGTCTTCCGCCATCAGGAAAAGGGGCGGTGCGTCTATAGCGGACGTCTGCAGAAGGACCGCAAGACCATCATCGGCAACGTGACCTGCAACTGGGTGCGCAATGCGCCCTGGCGGGCGTCGCTGATCAACTAGGCGCGCGCGGTCGACAGCCTGAAGGCCTGAGTTCCACCGAATGCCGCGGCCCCCGGCGCGACGATCGTCCGGGGGACTTTTGCATCGCGGTGTCGATGGTTAGCAGCCGGATGCTGCCTGTAGTCGCGCCAGCAGGCGGTTCGACGAAACCGTGTGCGGTCAGGCGGCGAATTTCACGCCGACGGTTCGTTCGTTTCGCCAGCGCAGATCGCAGCGCAGGCCATCACGCGTCGAGCGCGAGAAGGTGAGACGGAATTTGCCCGGCAGCCGGATATGGCCGTCGATCCTGATCCGCGCGCCGTCGCTGGACATGTCCACAACCGTACAAGGTTGCAGGGCAAAGTCGCCGTCGCTGACGAACCAGGCCTTACGCTCAACCTTCCGACGCGGCTTGCGCGATTTCAATCCGAACGGTGTCATGGGTGATATAGGCCCTCGCATCCGGGCCACGAGATAAGGTGCGCCGCGCGAAAATTCCACGATTGTCGCGATGTGTCAGGGACAGGCCCGGCAAAGATGCCAGTTAGGGTAAATGGGTGATCACCGCGATACGCTGAGGCGGCGGACCTGCCTGCGCGGGGGCGGTACGATCATCGTGCCGCTTCAGCCGGCTTCGGCGCGGGCGTGCCGCTTGCCGCCGCGCGACCGAGGTCGAACGCCGCCTGCGAGCCGCCAATGCGTTCGATCAGCGCCGCCTGATCGCGCTTCGCTTCGCGGTCGACGGCCTCGGGGTCGCAGATCGCGAGCAGGGCGTCGTGCATCCGAGCGAGCACCGCGCGGTGGTCGGGCGAGGGCGCGAGATTGATAGTCTCTTCGGGATCGGTCTCGAGATCGAACAGTTCGGGCGCGTGGCGTACATAATAGTGATACTTCCAGCGCCCATCCCGGACCATGTAGCCGGCCGTGTTCGACCCGACCGCGTGATACTCACTGAACACGATCCGGTCCGGATCGTCGGGCCGCGCCGCAATTGCATGCAGTGACTCGCCATTGGCGTGGGGAAGAACACTCGCTGCATCGAGGCCTGCGCTATCGACCAGTGTGACCGACAGATCGAGCAGGCTGACCGGTGTTGCGCACACTCCGTGATCGTATCCCGGCCCTGCGACAATCATCGGGACATCGGTCGATTCACGGTACAGGTTCGACTTTCCCCATTGTCCGCGTGCGCCGAGATTGTCGCCGTGATCCGACGTGTAGATGACGCGGGTCGAATCTGTCAGGCCGGCATCCTCCAGCGCTGTCAGGATGCGGCCGACATTGTGATCCAGCCACGACACCAGTCCGTAATAGGCGGCGATGGCGGTTCGTCGTTCGATGTCGTCCTTCAGCGTGGCCTCGTGGCTCCAGAAATCTTCGTGTTCCTGCAGCCACGGATGCAGCCTGTAGCCGGTGCGAGGATGCAGTTTCGGCTCCGGAAGCGAATCCAGGGGATAGCGCTCGAAGAATTGCGGCGGCGCGACCAGCGGAAAATGCGGCGCGACGAACCCGACATACAGGCACCAGGGTTCGCGCGCGGTCTTGGTCTTGTCGGTAAGCCACGCGACGGCCCGGTCGGCGATGGCATGATCGTAGCGCGTATAGTCGGACTCTCCCGGCCCGATATAATTGCCGAGCATGCGCTTTCCTTCCGGGCGCTGTGCGGGCAACGGATCGCGGATCGAGGCCCAGACCATGCCGACACCCTGATGCAGGTGCATCGGAATATGTTCGACGTCGAACCCGGTCGGCAGATTGGCGCTTCGATAATGCAGCTTTCCGATCGACTCGGCAGGGATGCCGGCATCCTGCAGCGCATGGCCCCAGCCGCGCACCCGGCCGTCATATCCGAATGAATTGTCCCAATAGCGGCAACGATTGACGTATTGTCCGGTGACAAAGGCGGCGCGGGCGGGCACGCAGATCGGGCTCGGTGTCACCGCATTCGTGAACATCGTGCCGCGTGCGGCGAGCCGGTCGAGATTCGGTGTCGACACGAACGGATGGCCGGCGCAGCCCATCGCGCGCGCCTGATGCTCGTCCGACATGATCACGAGCGTGTTGGCGGGAGTCATTGTCGCGTCTCCGGAGGTTGCGGGCCAACGTTCACGCCATGCCGACCGGTTCGCGGATCGGGCCAGCGTCATCCGGCCGCGAGCGGATCATGTCCATCAGGCTCGCGCGCAATGCGGCGTAACCGGCATCGGCGAAGCGGTTCTCGCGCTCGTGTGGATCGTTCACGAGATCGTAGAGTTCGCCGTCGCCCGAACGCAACTCGACCGTGAGCTTGTGGGTTTTCGTCCGGACCGTTCGTAGACTGAGCGCGACCCCGGCGCGCTGTGGATGCAGTTCCCATTCGCTGCGTGCAAAGGCGCGGGCATTGCCGCGGCCTTCGACCAGCGGGCGGAGCGAGGTGCCGTGCTGGGTTTGCAGGGCTGACGCGCCGGCATAATCGATGAAGGTAGCGCCGAGATCGAGCGTCGATACCGGATCGTCGATGATCTTGTCTTTCGGGATGCCAGGTCCACGCAGGATCAGTCCGACGCGCAACAGTCCCTCATAAGGCATCGGACCCTTGAGGATCAGGCCATGATCGCCAAGCCAGTCGCCGTGGTCGGCGGTAAAGATCACAATAGTGTCGTCGGCAAGGCCCAGTTCGTCGAGTGCGATCAAAATGCGTCCGACATTGTGATCGATCAGCGAGACCATGCCGTAGGTATTGGCGATGATCTCGCGCAATTGCCGGTCGCTTTGCGGAGCAATGCGGCTGTAGGATTTGCGGATCGCGGCGCGTTCCGGCGCGCCCGCCGGTTCGCTCTCGAGCGCCGCGCGATGCCACCATGGCCGCCGGTCGAGATCGCGTTCGCGATAGGGCGGCAGGTCGACCTCGTCAGGATGATGCAGCCGAGACCACGGCTCCGGACAGTCGAACGGGTGATGCGGATCCGGAAACGACACCCAGAGGCAGAACGGATTGTCGTGCTCGCGTTTGAGCCAGTCGATGGCGCGGTCCGCGGTCCAGGTCGTGTTGTGCCAGGCCACCGGCAAACGCGAATGCCAGCATTGTGCCGCATCGCCGGTATCGCCCGCATTATCGCGGTAGAGTGCATTCTTCTCATCGCCGTGGCCGTCGGCATGGAACCAGCGTTCGTAGTGCTGGCCGCGGGGCGGCTTCTCGGCAGAAACCAGTTATGGCCGATCAGCATCAATTCCACATGCTGGAAACCCATATAAGGTCCGTACCAGTCCGCCCCGAAATTGGCCGAGGAGGCGATACATTCCGGTGTGCCGGTCGGCTTGAAGGTGTGGTAGGTCGAAAAATGCGCCTTGCCGATGAAGGCGGTGTCGTAACCCGACTGGGCCAGCGCACCCGCGAAGCCCTTTTCGCCAGTTTCGGGTGACAGGTCGATTCCATTGTCGTGCACGCCGTGGGTGAGCGGCAATTGCCCGGTCAGGATCGAGGCGCGCGCCGGCTGGCAGACGACGCTTGGACAGATGCAGGCCGAGAACCGCGTGCCCTCGCGCGCCAATGCGTCGAGATGCGGCGTCTTTACGTGGCGGCCTTCGAAGCCGAAGCAGTCGCCGCGCTGCTGATCGGACGTGATCAGGACGATATTCGGGCGTCTGCCGGCCATGACTGTCTCCCTATCACCGGCTCGAACTGTGCCGGGCAATTAGTTGACTTGTCAAGCAATTGGGGGCCATACTCGTCGAACAGGCGAGGGTCGCGCGATGACAAGTCTTGCTTTGCTCGAGCCGGACGATGCAGGTCTGCCGGTCGAGCAATTCCTGACCTACCGGCTGCACGCGTTGCACAGCGCGCTCAACAGGCAGGCCTCGGCCATTCTCGAACGAGCATCGGGACTGCGCCTTCCGGAATGGCGCGTGATCGCGCTGCTCGGCACCGGCGCCACTCTCAATGCAACGAAGATCGGGCAGATCTCGGCGATCGACAAAGGCCTTCTGAGTCGCATTCTCGCCGGCCTGAAGAAGCGCGGACTGATCTCGATCGTCACCGATGCGAACGACCGGAGGTCGAGCCTGGTCGTCCTTACTGCGAAAGGGCGCGCGGTCTACGACCAGACCATTCCTCATATGCAGGCGCGCCAGCGCGCGCTGATGCAGGCCTTAAACAAGAGCGAGCAAATCGCCGTGTTTCCAATCATCGGCAAGCTGCTCTCCGCAGCGAATGTGCCGGGATAACAGGGAGGGTGAATCGATGTCCTTGCAATCGTTCAGAACCGCATTGCTATTCGCCGTGCTCGCGGGCGTTATCGGCGCGCCGCAAGCATCCGCGCAAGCGCCGGACTGGCCGAAGGCCAAGCCGATCCAGTGGCTCGTTGGCTTCGCGCCGGGCGGCGCCGCCGACACCATCACCCGTGCGGTGGCCGACCGCGTGTCGAAGAAACTCGGTCAGACCATTGTGATCGAAAATCGCACTGGTGGCGTCGGCACCATTGCGCTTAACGCCGTGACCGCGGCGCAGCCCGATGGCTATACGCTGATCACTGTTCCCGGTCCGATCCTGTATGGTCGTCCGACGCCGGCCGTCGGTGCCGATCTGGACTCGGTTGCGCTGCTCGGGAAAGGTCCGATGCTCTTGGCCGGGCCGACGAATCCGGACATTCCGGACCTGAAAGCATTTGTTTCGCGCGCCAAGGCGGACCCGGGAAAATTCAATTTCGGTTCGTCGGGCAATGGCTCCTCGCAGCATATCGCAGGCGAACT
>JAEZBA010000184.1 GCA_023430245.1 Pseudomonadota bacterium | reverse complement strand
CACCTGCACGGCGGCGAAATCGCCCTCCGACGCGATCGGAAATCCGGCCTCGATGATGTCGACTCCCATCTCGTCCAGCAGCTCGGCAACTTCGAGCTTTTCGTCATGGGTCATGGTGGCGCCAGGGCATTGCTCGCCGTCGCGCAAGGTGGTGTCGAAAATGACGACGCGGTCCGTGTCGGAGCGTTGCGTATCGGCGGTGGTGGCCGTGTTCTGGGCCGTGGTCATGGTACTGTGATCCTTGTTCGTCCTGCGCCGCTTGGAAGGGCGCGATTTCAGGGCTTTCCGTCTCGCGAACCCCTGAGCGCCCAGGCAAAGATGCCCAGCCGGCCCTCAGGGGCGCGTAAGGAGCAGCAGACCGCCGAGAATGAGGGCAGCACCGGGCCTGGCGTCGACCGCCCCCGGTTTCGTCGCGCGTGTGAAGTCCTGCGCGGACATGCTGAAAAACCCTCGAAAAACAGACCGTTAGAGTGCAGCGCCTCGGTTAATGCGGTGTGAACCGATGGCTTTTGCAGGGGTCTTTTAGCGGACCCTGGGGTGTTTCCGCAAGCGTCGCGCCGGAATGGGAGTTGCCAACCGCCGAAGGCGCATTGGCCAGCGTCAACTGCGGCTTGCGAATCCGGGCGCCGATCGCGACCACGCTTGCTGGGAGTCGCCTCGCCGTTCCCGCAGACCCGGATACGACCGAAGACCGCCATTGTTGGACCGTCTGACGGCGCGGGCTATTGTCGATGACTCCAGTAGCCGGCAGGTCTCGAGCGAAGCTGCACATGCGGTATAACGCCATCGGTATTGCTCTACTCACGACGGTCGCATTCGCGAGCGGGAGTGTCGCGCAGGAACCGCAGCGATCGTCTCCCCTCCCCCGGCATATGCCGCTTGGCCAGGAGGTCTGCTTCGGTCGCGTCTATGACGCCAAGCATCTCAAAAGCCATCCCAGACAACGCGTGACCGCCTTTCATCTGTTCCGCAACTTCACCCCCGACTCAAACATGGAGACGCCGCAGGAAACGCGCGAGCAATTGGTCGGAGACGACGGCGAAAACGGCATCCGCGTCACCGCCTATATTCGCTTTAGAGACCGGCCGGGACTGTTCTTCAACGGGCTGCATTGCGGGCCGTCGAGCGATGGCGCCAAGGTTCGCTGCGGCATCGAATGCGACGGCGGCGGCTTCTACGCGAAAGGGTCCGGCCCGTCATTGCTGCTTGAAAATCAGGGCTTCGTCGTGATCGGCGGCTGCGGCGCCAGTGAAGACGAAGCCGAGCAGGCTGATTTCGTCAAGCCCGGGGCCGACGACAAGGTCTTTCGCCTCGATCCGCTGCCGGTTGCGCAATGCCGCGCGCTGGAAGACAGCCGCAAGCCGGCATGGGCGGCGCTCGGCACCCCGTTGCGTGAGCGGCTCGGCACTGAAGACCCGGTCTGTTTCAGCCGCACTTACGATACGAGCCATCTCAAGAAGCATCCAAAGCAGACGGTGCGCCGGATCTCGGTATTGAAGGCGAAAGGCGAGAAGCCAGGCGACGACGATCTTCCGGCGTACAAGCTGACGTTCCGTGTCGAACTGAAGGACGGCAGGACGCTCGAGAAACAGACGACCTGTGCGCCGGACCAATATGCCTATGCCTGCACGCACGACATGGATGCGGATACCCAGCGCGATTTCTATCTGACGCGTGCCGGCAAGGATCACATCATGTTGCGTGACCGGCGTGGCGCGATGAGCAAGATGTTCGGCACCAAGCTTGGCAGCGACGATCGGCTGTTCCGTTTGCAGCAGACGCCGCACGACGCCTGCGGCTTCCAGGAGAACTAGATTTTACCGGCACTGCTGTGCCAGAGCGGCGCGTAGCCCGAGGCCAGCACGTTTACGATCGACGGCGGCGTCAGCATATCGACCACCGCCGACAACGGACGCACGGTTCGTTCGGTGTAGCCCGATGGCGACCATCGCAGGATGGCATCGCCGCGCACGGCGAATGCAGCGCCTTCGCGAGCGAACATCGTCCCATCGGGAAGATCGCCGATCTCGCGGCGGTGCGTGCGCTTTGTCCGGCCGATGAGGCGTTCGGCATGAAGGACGTCGTCCATCGCCGGCGCCCGCGGGCGATGCCCGGAGGCGCGCTGCCACGCTCCGGTGAAGGCGATCGCATGCGCGCGCCGGCATTCGAAACACGGCCGATGTCCGGCCGCCAGCGCGGTCACCTCGTCGAGAAAGAACAATTCGGTATAGCCATCGCCCCAGACGCTGCGCCGCCGCTCCCTGAAATCGAGCCGGCAGCAGATCCATTGCTTCGACGCATAGCGGCGATTGCCGAGCGTACGATCATCGCGGTGGATGCGTCCGCCGCGATTGCCCATAAGCAAGCCGTGCGCGCCGTACGCAATTAGTTCACCTGAAGGCGTGACCCGTGACTGCAAAGGCATGCGCGCTTATAGCGCCATCCATAGCGATGCGTTCAAACCGCTGCGTTCACAAATAGAAACGCCCGCCAAGCGGCGGGCGTTTTTGTTCATGTCGGGCCGGATCAACCCTGCGGCTGAGGCGCGACGTCTCCGGTCGGCGGTTCGGGCCGCGGACGGGTCTTGCCGGCCGGCGGCACCGCGGACGCCCGCGGTTGCGTCGGCTCGGTGAAGCCCTCGCGAACCGGCGGTTTGCCGGCGATCAGATCCTTGATTTCATCGCCCGAGAGCGTCTCATATTCGAGCAGGCCCTTCGCCAGAACTTCGAGTTCCTCGCGCCGGTCGCTCAATATCTGACGCGCCTCGTTAAGGCCTTCCTCGACCAGCCGCCGCACCTCGACGTCGATCTTCCGGGCGGTCTCTTCCGATATATTCTGCTGGCGCGACACCGAATGGCCGAGGAACACCTCTTCCTGGTTCTCGCCATAAGCGACGGTGCCGAGCTCTTTCGAGAAGCCCCAGCGCGTCACCATCATGCGCGCAAGCCGCGTCGCCTGCTCGATGTCGGATTGCGCACCCGAGGTGACCTTGTCGTGACCGAAGATCATCTCCTCGGCAATGCGGCCGCCCATCATGATCGCCAGCCGCGAGGTCATCTGCTCGAAGCTCATCGACAGCTTGTCGCGTTCCGGCAATTGCATGACCATGCCGAGCGCACGGCCGCGCGGGATGATGGTGGCCTTGTGCACCGGATCGGTGGCCTTGACGTTCAGCGCGACGATGGCATGGCCGCCTTCATGATAGGCGGTCAGCATCTTCTCTTCTTCGGTCATCACGAGCGACTTGCGCTCGGCACCCATCATCACCTTGTCCTTGGCGTCCTCGAACTCATGCTGGGTGACCATGCGCTTGTTGCGCCGGGCCGCCATAAGCGCCGCTTCGTTGACGAGGTTCATCAGGTCGGCGCCGGAGAAGCCGGGCGTGCCACGTGCGATCGTCTTCAAGTTCACGTCCGGCGCCAGCGGCACCTTGCGGACATGCACCTTCAGGATCTGCTCGCGGCCGACCACATCCGGG
>JAEZBA010000093.1 GCA_023430245.1 Pseudomonadota bacterium | reverse complement strand
ATGGGATGAATCTCGGAATCGCCTTCCAGCTCGTGGACGATGCGCTCGACTACGGCGGCAAGTCCGCCAAGCTCGGCAAGAATGTCGGTGACGATTTTCGCGAGGGCAAGATCACCTTGCCGGTGGTGCTGTCGTTCCGCCGCGGCACCGCGGAGGAGCGTGCATTCTGGACCCGCTGTCTCGAACAGGGGACCGCAACCGACGACGATCTCGACCGCGCGATTGCGCTGATGACCAGGCATCGGGCGCTGGAGGATACGATCGGACGGGCCCAACATTACGGTGCGATGGCAATCGATGCGCTGGCGCTGTTTCCGCCCTCACCGATGAAGGCGGCGCTGGAGGAAACCGTCGCGTTCTGCCTCGCGCGGGCTTACTGAGCCTCGCCGCTTACGGCGCCGAGCGCGGTGTCCTGCACCCACCAGCCGGGATGATCGTGCCGCAGCTTTGCCGCAGCATCCCTTGCGTCATCGGTCGACGCAAACAATCCGAAGCAGGTCCCGCCGGAGCCGCTCATGCGCGCGAGCCGGCAGCCGCCGATGCTGCGCAACGCTGCCAGCGTTTCGCCGACGGCCGGAAACAGGGCCAGCGCCGGCGGCTCGAGGTCGTTGCCGGAGGCGGACAGAGCGTCCAACAGCGAGTCGAATCCAGGTGGCGCTCCCGCTTCGACCAGCTGCGCTGCGGAATCGGCGTCGATCGCCGGCGGCACAACGCCGTCGCGGCTCCGGGCGAGCGCGCCGAACACCGCGCCGGTTGGCACCGGCACGCGGGCATTCACCAGCACCGCATGCAGCGCCGGCAGGCGCAGCGGTTCGGACAAAATGTCGCCGATGCCGCGCATGATGCGCGGCTGCGGATCGAGACACACCGGAACGTCGGCGCCAGTCGCACGCGCGGCGGCGATCAGCCGGCGGTCATCCAGGGGGAGTTCGTTGAGCTGCGCGATCAGCCGCAAGGCTGCCGCCGCGTCCGACGATCCGCCGCCGATGCCGGCCGCGACCGGAAGCCGTTTGGTCAGGTGAAAGTGGCCAGAACGCAGATCGGGGATCAGCGCCTGCAGCGCGCGCACGGCCTTCAGCACTAGATTGTCGCCGAGCGGACCGGCCTGCGCTGCGGTCTCGCCGGTTACGGAAAGCGCGGCTGCGTCGCCTGGAAGGAGACGCAAATCGTCGCCGGCGCCGGAGAACACCACGAGGCTTGCGAGGTCGTGATAGCCGTCCGAACGCTTCCGCCCGATCCGGAGCGTCAGGTTGATCTTGGCCGGAGCTAATTCGGACAGCTCCGTCGAACCGCTCGTCACGCTCGGGTCAACCGCCGTTATCCGACTTGCTCTTCTGCTCGGCGGTGGCGCTCGGTGGGTCGTCCGGAAGCCCGTTCTTGAGCTTCTCCTGGATTTTCACCAGTTCCTCCGGCTCGGGCTTGAGCGCGGCGGCGTGCGACCACTGGAATTCCGCCTCGAGCTGGCGCCCGACCTTCCAATAGGCGTCGCCGAGGTGATCGTTGATGGTCGGGTCCTCGGGCCGGATTTCGACCGCGCGCTCCAGATGCTTGACCGCTTCCTCGTAATTGCCAAGCCGGTAATAGGCCCAGCCGAGCGAGTCGACGATGTAGCCGTCATCGGGCTTCTGCTCGACGGCGCGGCGGATCATCTTCATGCCTTCGTCGAGATTGACGCCTTGGTCGACCCAGGAATAGCCGAGGTAATTCAGCACGTCGGCGCGGTCCGGGAACAGCTCCAGCGCCTTCTTGAAATCGGCTTCGGCAGAGGGCCAGTTCTTGTTGCGCTCGTGGCAGATGCCGCGGGAATAAAACACGTTCCAGTTCGCGCGTGTCGGAGTCTCGAGCTGATCGATCACCCGCGAATAGGTCTTGGCGCAATCGGTATATTGCTTGCGGGAGCGTTCGATGTGCCCAAGCATCATGATCGCTTCCATGTCGGCCGGATTTTCCTCGATCAGCTTGCGCAGATGATCCTTGGCTTCCTCGGTCTTTTCCAGCGAGTCGAGATTGGCGGCGAGCTGGATCTCGGCATTGCGGTGAAGCGGTGAATCCGCCGGCACGCGCCGGTACATATCGATCGCGAGCTGGGGTTTCTTCATCGTCTCGTAGAGATCGGCGAGCGACAGCAGCGCGAGCGGGTGGCGCGGATCGAGATAAAGCGCGAGCTGCAGATAGGCGAGCCCGAGCTCTTCGCCGCCCCGGCGTCCGACAACCGCGCCGATGCCGTACAGCACCTCGGCGGCGCCGGCCTGCGCGTTCGGAACGATCGGCGGCAGTTTCGTGCCGGCTTCGACCTGTTTCATCGCCTGGGTGACCAGCGGATGGCGCGGCAGCGCCTTGTCGAAGGTCTCGTAGACCTCGAGCGCCTTGTCCTTGCTGCCATGCCGCGACAGGAAGCTGCCGTAGGATTCGACGACGCGCAGGTTGGTGCCGTCGAGTTTATGTACCTTCTCGAAGCGGCGTGCCGCTTCCTTCTTGTTGTTGGCGATGTCGAGGATCAGGCCGGCATGTTGATCCTTGAAGATATTGTACCAGTCCGGACCCTGCAGGCGGTCGATCGTCGCGAGCGCCGCCTTCGAGTCGTTGGCGCCATATTGCGCCCAGGCGGTCAGGAGCGCCGCGGTCAGGTCGGTGACCGGGCCGCGCACGGATTGGGCGATATTGGTGCGCGCGGTCTGCCATTGTTTGTTCTTGATGGCGCGGATGCCGAGCACCAGCCGGGCGTCACGATCGTTCTTGTTGATCTGGATGATGCGTTCGGCGAGGCGGAACGTCTCCTCCATGTCGCCCTGGGTGAGGGCTGCCCCGAACGCGCGCTGCAGCAGGTCGGGATTTTTCGGATCGGAGCGGAGCGCAGCCCGCAAATAGGTCGATGCTGCGGCCGAGTCGCGCTGCTGGATCGCATGGCGGGCAGCCAGATAATTTCCGGATGCCGAGGTGCGCGAGGGATCGGGCTTGGTCGGCGCCTGTGCCGCCAACAGGCCAGGCAACATGAGGATACCAAAGGCGGTGGCCGCTACGGCCACGGGCTTGATCAGGGTCGACAGGTTCACGTCGAAAATCTCCATCGTGGGCACCGCGAAGCGGTCCCGCCGGTTCGGTTCGAGGATGACCTTTTTGCGCTTTTGCCGCAAGGACAGCCGCTCGCGCCTCTACTTAGGCCTTTCGGCCGTAATGGGGGCTTTATCGTGACATTCCGACGCGGTCGGCGTCACATATTCGGGTAATTGGGGCCGCCGGCGCCCTCCGGGGGAACCCAGGTGATGTTATGGTTGGGGTCCTTGATGTCGCAGGTTTTGCAGTGGACGCAATTCTGCGCGTTGATCACGAAACGAAGGTCGGCCCCTTCGCCGACCCATTCGTAAACGCCCGCCGGACAGTAGCGGGTCGAGGGTCCTGCATAAATATCGTGCTCCGACGATTTCTGCAGCGCCATGTCCGCCACCTTGAGATGCGGCGGCTGGTTTTCCTCGTGGTTGGTGTTGGACAGGAACACCGAGGACAGGCGGTCGAAGGTGATTTTGCCGTCCGGTTTCGGATAGGCGATCGGCGTGCATTCAGCTGCGGGCTTCAGGGTCTGCCAGTCGGGCTTGCCGTGTTTCTGCGTCCCGAACAGGGAAAATCCCAGCGTGTTGGTCCACATGTCGAGCCCGCCCAGCGCCACGCCGACGATGGTGCCGAATTTCGACCAGAGCGGCTTCACATTGCGCACCGGCCAGAGGTCCTTGCCGACCGGTGACGTCCGCCACGCGTCTTCATAGCCGGCCAGTTCGTCGTTGGCGCGTCCCGCCGCCAAAGCCTGCGCGACATGTTCGGCCGCCAGCATCCCGGAGGTGACCGCGTTATGCGAGCCCTTGATGCGTGGCACATTGACGAAGCCCGCGGCACAGCCGACCAGTGCGCCGCCGGGGAACACGAGCTTCGGCACCGACTGGTAGCCGCCCTCGGTAATGGCGCGCGAGCCATAGGCGAGGCGCTTGGCGCCCTCGAACACATCGCGCACCGCGGGATGGGTCTTGAAGCGCTGGAATTCCTCGAACGGCGACAGATAAGGGTTCTCGTAATTCAGATGCACGACGAACCCGACCGCGATCAGGTTGTCGTCGTAGTGATAGAGAAACGAGCCGCCGCCGGTCTTGTTGTCCAGCGGCCAGCCGAACGAGTGCTGGGCGAGGCCGGGCTTGTGCTTTGTCGGATCGACCTGCCAGATTTCCTTCAGCCCGATGCCGAATTTCGGCGGCTCGCGATCGTTCGCGAGACCGTATTTGGCAATCAGGATCTTGCTCAAGCTACCGCGGGCGCCTTCGGCGAACAGCGTGTATTTGCCCAGCAATTCCATGCCGCGAGTGAAGGCATCGGTCGGCTCGCCCTCCTTGCCGATGCCCATGTCGCCGGTGGCGATTCCGCGCACCTCGCCGGTCTCGCCGGTGATCAGTTCCGCGGCTGCGAAGCCTGGATAGATTTCCACCCCGAGCGCTTCCGCCTTGGCGGCCAGCCATTTGGTCACTAGCCCGAGCGAGCCGATGAAGCATCCGTGGTTGCTCATCAGCGGCGGCGCCATGAATAGCGGCACCTTGATCGCGGAACCTTGCGTCATCCAGGCGAAGCGGTCGTCGGTGACTTCGGTCTTGAGCGGCCGGTCGGGGTCCTCGCGCCAGTCCGGCAGCAGGCGGTCGAGCCCCGAGGGGTCGATTACGGCGCCAGACAGGATA
>JAEZBA010000053.1 GCA_023430245.1 Pseudomonadota bacterium | reverse complement strand
AAAAATGGCAGCAAGACCGCAAACATTCCGTCTGTCTGCCATGATGTTGGGATACCGGCAGCTATCCTTGCGACGCGGAAGACCCGAAAGGGGGGGTGTGGATGTCGCAGTCGTTCGTCGAGTCTCTGGGCTGGGTGCCGAAATCGCGCAACCTAGCGATGACGCTCGCGCGCGCCTATGACCAAGCCACGGCGTACTCGCACCGTGTTGTCATGCTCGAACATGTGCTGCTGGCGCTCATTTCAGATAGCGATGCCTCGGCCGTGCTTCAGGCCTGCCAAGTCGACCTGAACCAGCTCAATGCCGATGTCACCGGCTATCTGTCCAATGTCGAAGATCGCGCGCCGCCCGGCACGGAACCCAACCCGGGGCCAGCGCCCGATGTGATCCGAATTCTTGAATATGCGGCAGCCGCGGCTCAGCAAAGCCGCCGCCGGGACATTAACGGCGCCATCGTGCTTGCCGCCATTGTCGGTGATGGCCGCAGCCCGGCGGCCGGGATGCTGCGGGCGCAGGGGCTGACCTTCGAAGAAGCCGTCAAAGCTCTGCAACGGGCAAGCGCGGCACCGCGGCCAGCTCCACAGCCTCAGCCCGCAGCTGCGCCGGCCCCCGCCCCGATCGCAACGCCTGAGCCACCGCCGCCTCGCGGCGAGATGCCGCCTGCACCGCATCCAGCCAGCCACCCCGCTCCGGATTGGCCAGGCCAGCAGGGCGGAGAGTTGCCGCGACACGTGAACGGCGGGCTGCCGAATTCCGCCACCGAAGAAATCCTGGCCCGCGCGCGTCGCCGCGTTGAAACCGGTCGGCGGCCTGATCATCCCGAGCACGAGTCTGAAGCCCCGGCCGCGCCTGTGCCACCGGCACAGCCTGAGCCAAACCCCTACGACCCGCCGCACGAGCCGTATCCAACGCAAGCCGCCGAACCGCCTCCTATCAACGGCGTGCCGATCGAGCCGTATCCGAGCTACGGCGACGATTACGCGCATCACGAGCCGGAGCATCCGATTCCGCAGCCGGACTCGATGGCGCCCGAACAGCCGCCGCCCATGATGCCGCCGCCTCCGGACAACCCCACGCCGGCGAGCAGCCGGTGGGGCATGCGGCCTCTGGCGCCCCGGTCTCAGCCGACGATCCATCCCCACGTCGGCTTCCCTCGCCCGCAACCCCCACCGGCGCCTCATCGCGGTGAGCCGCCGCGTTCTGCGCCGCCGCCATGGTCCAGCCCGCAGGCAGAAGCCAATGCTGCACAGGCGCCGCCGCCGGGCGCCCAGCGTCGCGGCCGCGCCCCAGCCGATGCGCGCAACAACACGGCCGTTGCAGCCGGTCAGCTCGTCGAGAATATCCCGCGCTCGATGCGCGTCGGCCATTCGGTCACGGTCGAAGCACGGATCGCCAAGGCGGATGTGACAGCCCTCGCCGAAGGCCTGCAAGGAAGCGGCACCGCCTATCGGCACGATCTGGTCGTCACCAAGGCGATGTCCGTGCGGCTGCGCGCACCTGACGGCGGATTCTGGATCGAAACCGCATCACCCGAAACGCAATGGATCGAAAACTCGCTCGGTCCGCTTTCAGATGACTTCGCAAGCTGGCGCTGGACCGTAACGCCTCAGCGGAGCGGCAAGGCGCGGCTGCAGCTCGTCGTCTCGGCGCGCACGATCGGAACGGATGGGCTGGCGGCGGAAACCGCGCTGCCGGATCGCTACATCAACGTGAAGGTGCGGATCAACTACGGCCGGACATTTTCACATTGGGGCGGATGGATTGTTGCGGCGATGATCGGCGGCGTGCTGGCCAAGTTCGGCGAGAACGTCTGGAACTTCGTGCAATCGATCATTGGCGGCTATTGAGAGCATGCCGCCTGGCCCTCAACGGTAATCGGCCGCTTCCGCAATCGCAGCACGCACCAGTTCGATGCCGAACCCCTTTGACGACGACGTCGCCAAGACGTCCGGATGGGCTGCAGGTTGTTTGGCAATCGCGGCGAGTGTCGCATCGACGACCGCCTTGAGATCGCTGCGGCTCGGCTTGTCGGCTTTGGTCAGCACAACCCGGTACGAGACTGCCGCCTCATCCAGCAGTGCCATGATCTCCCGATCCGGTGGCTTCAAGCCGTGGCGCGCGTCGATCAGCATGAACACGCGCTTCAGCGTGGTCCGCCCGCGCAGATAGTCTCGCACCAGCTCGGTCCACGCCATGACCTTTTCTTTCGGAGCCTGCGCGAAGCCGTAACCGGGCATGTCGACCAGATACAGCGGCACGTCGCGCGTCAGAAAGAAGTTCAGCTCCTGCGTACGACCCGGCGTGTTGGAGGTACGCGCCAATCCGTGCTGGCCGACCAATGCGTTGATCAGGCTCGACTTGCCGACGTTCGACCGGCCGGCAAACGCGATTTCAGGCCGGTCCGCCTCGGGGAGGAATTCAAGCGACGGCACACCGCGCGTGAACTCCCAGGGACGGGCGAACAACCGCGTTCCAGGGTCTACCCAGTCCGCCAAAGCCGCGACAGCCGCGGCCTCCTGCAATTCTATTCCGGGCAGCGCGGATCCCATTCGGACCTGCTCCTCTGCGCGATCCGCGCCTACCGTTTCGGTCGCCGTCCGCGATTGTTGTCCGGCTTGCGCGAGTAATTCTTCGGCTTCGATTGCCCAGGTGCCGCTTCGGTCTCATCGATGGGCGCCGCGTCGTCGACATCGGTTGCCGGCTCGCCAGCATCGCCGTCGCGATCAACAGATTCGACCGGCTTCACAGGCCCGGGTGCCTTGGCAGGCGCAGCCTTGACCGGCTCGGGTTTACTCTTGCGCCCTGTAAACAAACCGACGAGCGGCGCGAAGTTACGCTTCATGTTCTGGAAGATCGGAACCTCGACACCCTGACGCTTCATGATCAGCCACTGCTGCGTCAGGGACAGCACGTTGTTCCAGGCCCAGTAGATCACGAGACCGGCCGGGAAGCTCGCCAGCAGGAACGTGAACAGCACCGGCATCCAGTTGAAAATCTTCTGCTGGAGGGGGTCAGGCTGCTGCGGATTGAGCTGCATCTGAACCCACATCGTGATGCCCATCAGGATGGGCC
>JAEZBA010000679.1 GCA_023430245.1 Pseudomonadota bacterium | reverse complement strand
CCCCCGCAAGGGGGGAGGTGGTCCGAGTTCGCGGCAGCGCTGCATCAAGATCAATTCGTCAGCGGAAGGATTTCGCCTTCCTTGTTGAAGTACGTGAAGATGTAGTCGTCCGGACCGAGCGCGTCGTGCTGCGTCGGGGTGAACGGCTTCTTGTAGGTCTTGATCAGCCCCTCATGGGTATCGATGTCGTAGAAGCCCTGACGCACCTTCGGGCCTTCGGTCGAGCCCGCCTTGGCGATCGCCGCAGCGGTGAGATGCATCGCATCATAGGCATTGGCGATGCCGACCGCCGGGGTCACGTCGGCGAGCGACTTGATCTCCGGATATTTCTTCTTCAGTGCCGCCAGCGTTGCTTCGCCCTTGGGCGGAAGCTTGCCGGAGAAGCTGTAGGTTTGGATGAAGTGCACCTTCGGCGCGCTTGCGCCGGCCAGTTCGGCGAAGCGTCCGCCGGCCGGGCCCCAATGCGAGACGATCGGCACGTTCCAGCCCATGCGGTCGAGCGACTTCACCACCTGCGCCGAGGGCGCGACGTTGGCGACGAGATAGAGCACGTCAGCTCCGGCCTGCTTCAGGCGCGTGAGCTGCGGTACCACGTCGACGTCGTTGGTCTCGAATTTCTCGATGCTGGCATACTCCATCTTCTTGTCGGCGAGCGCGGCCTTCAGGCCCTTCTCGTTCGACTCACCCCAGGGATTGTTGATCAGGATCATCCCCGGCTTCTTGGCGCCGTATTTCTTGACCGAATAATCGACCAGCGCGACGTCCACGATCTCGTCGACAGCCGAAACGCGGAACACGTAATTCTCGGGCGCACCATTCTTGGTGATCGGCGTGCCGGCGGCCCAGACGCCCATGAACGGGACTTTCGCCTGGTTCGCGAAGGGCACGATCGCAAGCGACACCGGCGTGTCGACACCGCCGAACAGGGCAACGACTTTTTCGCGCTGCACCAGTTCGCGTGCGGCCACTACGCCTTTGGCGGGATTGCTTTCGTCATCACGAGAAACCAGCTCCAGCTTCTTGCCGAGCACACCGCCCTTGGCGTTGATTTCGTCGATCGCGAGCGACAGCCCGCGGGTGATAGCCTCACCCGATTTGGCGGACTGGCCGGACATGGCGGCGACCAGGCCGACCTTGATGGTTTCCTGGGCCGCGGCCGGTGAGAGCATGACAAGCGCCGCAGCGCCGGCGAGAACGATCCGTCGGTTGATAGAAGGCGGCAGGCGAGACATCATGGAAAACCTCTCCGGTCGGGGGACAACTGGGGTCTTCTTACGCAAGCCGCATGCCAAACCGCATGCACTGAAAACGCAGGCGAATCCGCGATCTGCCGATGTTTCCGCCCAACTTATAGGCAAGCCGCCCCGGATTCGAGCAAAATCGTATGCGATATTGTATACGATTAGAATGCGATATTGCATTCGATATCTGGCAGGGATTATGCATGGCCTACGAGTGCCCGGACGTTCGGGCGAGATGCGACGAGGATGCGCCATGTCACCAGCCACCGCCCAGATCCTGTCTGCCACCGACGAGACTGCCGAAGCCGCGGCGATCGTCGAGCGCTTCCTGGTTGCATCCATGGTTCCGGATCCGGAGACAGCGGCGCGCTACATTGCCGACGATCTCGCCATCACCTTTACCGGTGGGCGCAAATACAAGCATCCGCGCGAGACCACGGCCTTCAACGCCGGCCGCTACAAGTGGGTGAAGAAGAAGATGGAGCGGACCGACGTGGTGCCCGGCCGCGGCGAGACCATCGTCTACAATCTCGGCACGCTCTATGGCGAATGGCCCGACGGCACGCCGTTCGAAGGCAATCGCTATGTCGACCGGTTCGTGGTGCGCGGCGGCAAGATCGTGCAGATGGATGTCTGGAACGACAGCGCCGAGCGAATTCTCACTGCGCGAGGCATTGTTGCGTAGGCGGCAGGCGAGCTGCCCTTACCTGTCTTGAAGGACGATGGCGAATTGAACCAGTGACGCAGCCTATCGCCGCGCCCCGTTCTTCGCCTTCTCGTCGCCGCTTACATAGCCCGCCAGGATATCCTTGATGTCGCGTCCCTTGTTCGGACGCGCCACGATCAGTGCCCGGCTCGCCACCGCCTCGAGATGCTGATCCATCACCGCGATGGCGCGTGCGGCATCGCCCTTGACCAGCGCATCGATGATTTCGCGATGCTCGCTGACCGCGCATTCCGACGAGTGCGGCCGGCTGTAGAGCGCAAGGATCAGGCCGCAGCGCGAAGAGGTTTCGCTGACATAGCGTTCGAGCACAGCGCTGCCGGTCATCTCCGCGAGCACGATATGGAACTCTGTCGCAAGCCGGATCGACAGCGGTTCGTCGCGGCCGCGCGCCCGCTCCTCTTCGGCCACATGGCTCTTGAGCTGATCAATCTGCGCGCGTGTCAGCTTGCCGGCGAGCCGCTGCATGACCAGCCGCTCCATCGCGATGCGGACGTCGAAGATATCGCGCGCCTGATCCCAGCTCGGGGTCGCGACCGCGGCGCCGCGATTGCGGCGAAGCTCGACCAGTCCCTCCGCGGCCAGCTGACCGAGCGCATGGCGAACGATGGTGCGGCTGGCGCCGAACCGCTCGCCGATCGCATCTTCCGGGAGCTTGGCGCCCGGCTCCAAGGCTTGCTCAATGATCGCCCGGCGCAGCGCACGATAAATGGCGTCGACGCGATCGGTCTGGACGGACTTGCTCGGCTTAATCTGTTTCGGCACGGCGGGTTGTCAGCGGTCCTAGGTTCCGTCCCGTAGCGCGGCGTAGCCGACAAGGTCAAATTTTAAGGGTGGAGGACCGGATTTCAGGACCGGCGCTTTACCGTTGCATATCCGCCATCACACAGGATCTGATGACCGCCCGCGCCTTGTCGCGGCCGAGCCCCTGGATCTTTGACGCCAGGCGCTTCTTGCAAGAGGCTATCGCCTGTTCGCGGCGCTTTCCAAGCGCCGCCTGACAGCCAGCCGACAGCTTGCCTCGGTTGGCTTGCATGCA
>JAEZBA010000636.1 GCA_023430245.1 Pseudomonadota bacterium | reverse complement strand
GGATCGCCCTCCTTCGCGGGCGATGACAGACTATCGCACATGACGCCACCCGTTTTCCGCTTTGCCCCGTCACCGCACGGCTATCTGCATCTTGGCCATGCGTTGTCGGCGCTGCTGAACGCCGATCTCGCCGCCGCAAGCGGCGGCCGCCTGCTGTTGCGGATCGAGGATATCGACCGCGCCCGTTGCAGGCCGGAATACGAACAGGCGGTCTACGACGATCTGGCTTGGCTGGGCATCGATTGGGAGCGGCCGGTGCGGCGGCAATCAGAGCATTTCGATGCCTATCGCGATGCGGTTGCGCGACTGGATGCGCTCGGCCTCGTCTATGCGAGTTTCGAAAGCCGCGGCGATATTGCGGCCCTCGTCACCGAGCGAGGCGAGACCTGGCCGCGCGATCCCGACGGCGCGCCGCTTTATCCTGGCAGTCGCGACAGCATGAGCGATGCCGAGCGCACGTCACGGATGGCCGCCGGCGAGCCCTATGCGCTGCGGCTCGATATGACGAAAGCCATCGCGCGCGCGGGTGCCTTGACCTGGAGCGAAACCGGGGGCGGCCCGGCCGGCGAGAGCGGGGAGGTCGCGGCGCGTCCGGATGCCTGGGGCGACATCGTCCTCGCCCGCAAGGATGTGCCGACGAGCTATCACCTGTCGGTGGTGGTCGACGATGCGTTGCAGGGGGTCACGCACGTCGTGCGCGGGCAGGACCTGTTCTGGTCGACCAGCGTCCACCGCCTGTTGCAGGCGCTGCTGGGGCTGCCGGTTCCGGCCTATCGGCATCATCGGCTGATCGTCGATTCCGCCGGCCGCAAGCTGTCGAAATCGACGCAGGCGACCGCACTCCGCTCACTGCGGGCTGGCGGCGCAACCCCCGCCGACATCCGGCGGATGGTCAGCCTGCCGGAACCGTGAATGGCCGCCCCTTTGGGGCCGTGTCATGCTGGGAAGATCGAATCATGGGGCGGGGCACACCAAAGCGGAAGGCCGTGAAGCGGGCGCGCAAAGCCGCGCGCAAGCGCAGTGCTGTCTTGCCGCCACATCGGCAAGCCCTGGAAGCCGCGCTGGCGTCGCTTGCGCACGATATCCGCACCCCGCTGACCGGCATCCTCGCGCTTTCGGATTTGCTCATCGCCTGCGATCTGCCGGAGCGCGAACGGGGCTGGGCCCGGGCGATCCGCAGCGCCGCCGACCATCTGGCGCAGCAAACGTCGCTGGTGCTCGATGCGGTGAAGGCCGATCGCGGCGGTCTTGCCTTGCGCAAGGATGCGTTCTCGCCCGTGGAGCTTGCCGAAGCGATTGCGGCCTCGCTCTCGGCGCGCGCCGCGCGGAGCGGTCTGGCCGCCGAGATGGACATTGCCGGCAGCCTTCCCGCGCAGGCGATCGGCGATGCGGTGCGGATTCGGGCCGCGCTCGAAAACCTCATCGACAATGCGGTGAAATTCACCGCGCGCGGCGGCGTCCGATTTGCGGCGAAAGCCGAGCCCGCGCCGCGTGGCCGCGTGCGACTCAGTTTTGCGGTGAGCGACAGCGGCATCGGCCTGACCAAAGCGGAGATTACGAAGCTGTTTCGTCCATTCGCCCAGGCCAGCCGCGACGTTTCGATGCGCTATGGTGGCACCGGACTGGGGCTCACGCTGGTGAAGCGGCTCGCCAGGGCGATGGGCGGCGATCTGGTGGTCGCCAGCAAGAAGGACGAGGGCTCGACCTTCACACTGACGGTGATGGTGGAGCCGCTATCGAGCCGCGCGGGCAAGGCTGATCGCGGCAACGGCGATGCGAGCGCGGCGCCTGCAGGTTCGCTGCGCATTCTCTGCGCCGAGGACAATCCGTTCGGCCGGGTGGTGCTGAACGCAGTGCTGACCGAGTTCGGCCATCGCATGGATTTCGCGGGGACCGGCGAGGCGGCCATCGCGGCGGTGGCGGGTGGCGGCTACGATCTGGTGCTGATGGATGTCACGCTGCCGGACATCGACGGACTGGAAGCGACGCGCCGGATCCGCGCATTGCCGGGCCAGGCCGGCCGCGTCCCGATCGTCGGAGTTTCGGGACGATCCTCGGAGGAGGATATCCGCAAGGCGCGTGCGGCCGGCATGACGGACTATCTGACCAAGCCGGTGCGTCCGGCGGCGCTGGCGGAGGCGCTGGGGCGTGTAGCCGCCCAGCAGCAAGAAACCGCCTTGTGATGTTGCGCTTCAGACGGGGGCCTTCGCGCCCGCCTGTTCGACGATCCGCACCACGTCGGACATGATCTGGTTGATCTGGAAATCCTTTGGCGTGTAGACGGCGGCGACCCCCGCCTTTTTCAGCGTCGCTTCGTCCTCCGGCGGCACGATGCCGCCGACCACGACCGGAACATCGTCCAGCCCCTCGGCGCGCATGCGCTCGACCACGTCGCGCACCAGCGGCACATGGCTGCCCGACAGGATCGACAGCCCGATCACGTCGACGCCTTCATCCTTCGCGGTCTTGACCAGTTCAGCCGGCGTGAAGCGGATGCCGGCATAGATCACGTCCATGCCGACATCGCGCGCACGCACTGCGATCTGCTCGGCGCCGTTGGAATGCCCGTCGAGTCCGGGCTTGCCGACCAGGAATTTCACCCGGCGTCCGATCTTCTGCGACACGCGCTCGACTTCGGCGCGCACCGGTTCGAGCAGTTCGCCGCCAACCTGGCGCGCGGCTTTCGGCACGCCGGTCGGCGCGCGATATTCGCCGAATACCTCGCGGAACACCGCGCCCCATTCGCCGGTGGTGACGCCGGCCTTGGCGCAGCCGATCGAGGCCGGCATCACGTTGATGCCTTCCTTGGCGGCGCGGCGCAGTTCGCTGAGCGCAGCATCGACGGCCTTCGCGTCGCGCGCCGACCGCCAGGCATTCAGCCGCGCAATCTGTTCGGCTTCGACCTCGTGCGACACCGTCATGATGGCATCGATGCCGCCGGTGAGCGGCGAGGGTTCGCTCTCGGTGAATTTGTTGACGCCGACGACGACATTGTCGCCGCTTTCGATCGCCTCCAGCCGCCGGGTGTTGCTCTCGACCAACTGCTGTTTCTTGTAGCCCATCTCGACCGCGGCGACGGCGCCGCCCAGCCGGTCGATGGTGGCGAGTTCTTCCTTCGCGGCGCGGATCAGCGCATCGACCTTGTTCTGAATTTCGGTCGAGCCGTCGAA